>NZ_JAUSTY010000012.1 GCF_030813115.1 Bacillus horti
AGATGAATGGATACGAAGAAGATTGCGAATGTGTATTTGGAAACAATGGAAGAACCCACGGACGAAAGTTAAAAGGCTTAAAGCCCTTGGAACTTTAAGAGCTAAAGCTTATGAGTGGGGAAATTCCCGTAAGGGATATTGGAGAATTGCTAGTAGTCCAATACTTCATAGAGCTTTAAACAACCGTTATTGGTCATCTATGGGTCTACGAAGTTTAGGGGCAAGATACGACTCCTTACGGAGTACTTAATGAACCGCCGTATACCGAACGGTTTGTACGGTGGTGTGAGAGGTCGGGGGTTAGTCACCCCCTCCTACTCGATTGCTACTCTTGAGTAAATGTAGCGGTGCGGCTTTCGCTGTCCCACCCGACTTTAATACCGAGGGTTTCAGCAAGCTGTCTAACGGGCAAGAATGTCACATTGTTCCGAATCATAGGAGATACTCCTTCAAGACTTACGCTATCCCCGTCAACCAGCATGTCTTGACTTCCGATATGCATAATAATGATTCTACTGTCTTTGGTTAAAGTTATTTTGGCTTCGCTTTGCTCCCATTCCACATCAAAACCAAATGCATCTGCCAAAGCCCGTAAAGGGATCATTGTCCGGCCATTTTCGATAAAGGGTTCGACCCCAATTCCAGTAACAGTGTGCAAATAGTTCTCTTCCACAAGGACTAAAACACGGTTTTTCATGGCTTCATCGCATGAGGGAAGATCTAGGGCAACTTCATTACCATCAATGAATAGACCCAGGTTCACGGAAGATCCGTCTCTGGTATTACTCGTACATGAAGGTCTAGGCTCTATCTCTGACCAGAAAAATCCTTCAGCCGCATGAACAGAAGTGCCGATCACTAAAGCAAACAACATCAATACAGCGACGGTTTTTATTCTTATCGTTTTCAAAACGGTATCAGCTCCGTATTATTTATGGTTTAAGTAAATCGGCAACATTAAAAGTGGCAACCCCATCTTGATTGTAAAGATCAATTTGTGTTAAACCTTCGAATAAAGTGGCCAGTTCATCTGTTTCACCCTTGCGCTTTAAGTCGGTAACGTACCCCTCTGGCACAGAGAGTCCTTTCTCGATGTGCATTCTAACTCGCTCCACGATTTCGCCTGTCGTCATTTGGATAAAAGTGTTTCTCCGTATAATCTGCGACTTTCCATATCCATTTCTTGTACTACTTTTTCATCGCAAGACAGTTCACAGTAAATATTTATCTGTCTACAAAGTGAGTAGATAACCGGATTAAACCAGTGAATCGAATTAGCCAGCAAAACGATGAACTTCACTAATAAATCACGACGCTTCAGGTGAATAAGTTCATGAGAAAGGATCATCGACAGTTCTTTTTTTCCAAGCTGTGTATCAGGCATCACAATAACGGGATTCAGAAAACCAATAACCATAGGTGTCATTGCATTCGGGCTTACAAATACCTTAACGGATTTTATGTCTACGTTTGTCACGTGGGCATTCTGAAAGATCGACCGTTTAAAAACCCAATAATTTTTTACATTTACGGCAAGGAAAACAATGATGCCCGCTATCCAAATAGCTAATGAGATTAAAGTTATATCTTTGATATCTCCAAGTTGTAGCAAAGAATCAATCATTGTTTTCATAAAAGATGAACTGCTAGCTGCAGTATGTTCAATTAGAGATACCTGTGCAATTTGTATAGTTGATTCAAAAGGAACTGTTACACTTTTACTCATTAAGATCGAACGAATAAACGAAATCACTCTGTTTACAATTTCCGTGCCGCCAAGAAGGAAAAAAACGGGAATTAAAGCTGTATAGTAATGCCAAGATTGCGAAAAATACTTTTGTGTAATTGGACATATACAGCGTTGAAAAATCCAAATGACCGATCCGACGAATGAAGCAATAAATAGAGTCAGTAACAATTCCATCATTCTTCACCTTTTTTTTGTTTGAACCACTCTCTTAGCTCAGCGATGTCTTTCTTACTAAATTCATCATCATTGACCAGCGCTGTAATAAAATTTTTCACTTTCCCATTGTATAGGCGGTTGAGAAAGGTTTGGGTTTCAATCTTGCGATACTGTTCCATTGTCACCGAAGTGTGGTAATAGTTTACTTTACCATCCAATGTTTTTGTTAAAAATCCTTTTTCAATCAATCGCTTTAAAAGGGTTGACATGGTTGATGTTTTCCAATCTTTATCTTCAAAAATATCAAGGAGTTTAGAAACCGTAACTGGTGTCCCTTCCTTCCAAATCACCTCCATGACTTCCATTTCAGTTTCAGATAATTTTCCTAAATTTTTCATTGGGTGCGCACCTCAAATTATTAATGCGACAAATTGTCGTATTTAGAATATACGACAATTTGTCGCAGGTGTCAACATTAGTAATTATAGCTCCATTTTTCATCACCTTTGAAACATCCTGGGCTTTGCAGCGTCCAATACTATAACAAGCAAGTGAGAAAGTGAGGATTCCATTATGAAGAAAAAAATAACTTCGTTACTGGTTACAACAGCTGTGTGTGCTTCATTAACGGGCACATCCTTTGCAACTCCCACAGGCAATGTGGATGTGTTAGTCAACGGGGAATCATTACATATGCTCGTTCCGCCTGTTATCCAGCAAGGACGTGCGTTGGTTCCGGTAAGAGAAATTTCGGAGGCGTTAGGTTACACGGTTAGCTGGGATAGAGATACCCAGACTGTATATTTGAATAACCAAAATGAAGTGACCAATAAGTACAATTCAAGCAATGAAAGAATCATTATCAACGGCAATCCAATTGCCTCAGAGATTCCTCCACAAGTCATTAACGGAAGAACGATGGTTCCAATTCGTGCTATTTCCGAAGCGACGGGGGCTAATGTGCAGTGGGATCAACAAAATCGTCGGGTAATCGTTGATACATCGGGTAGTACTATTTCTTTTCCTGAAGAGCTCGCTGTGAATTTTGAAACAGCTATACTAGAGAAGGTTGACCAAATAAAAACTATACCTTCTGATTGGGAGAAGAAAGGTTCTATCGAATTAGGTCAAGTGGATCGATCAGATATTGTTTTGGATTTATATGAACATGACTTACATTCCATCCCGAGTATTAACGGGGTGTTTACTTACAAAAATCAGCAATACTTTTTGTACGATTTGAATTGGGGAACCATTAATGAAATCGAAAATCAAAATTTGAATTTAGAGATTGGTTCAGACAATAATCAATTACAGGTGGTCGCTTCTATAGGAGTGGAGTATGTATCACAGCTCTTAGTTTTTAACCAAACGAATCAAGAGTGGCTGGTTATGTTCGTTCCAGGTGAAGTTGTTGCAAGTGAAAGCTCCGGTATATACACGCAGTTTCCGGGAAAAGGATTAAACCCTGCTACTGCTTTCCTTTATCGTTTTCAAAACGATGAGCTTGTTGTAGCCGATATTAACAAATCCTTCCGTTCTTTTGTGGATAGCCACAATATACCCGTGGAGTGGATTACAACAAAATATCAAGTCACCGCAGGAGAATCTCACATTAACGTATCCTTGATTAAGGACGGGAAAGAAGAAAATCAATCGTATATTCTTGATGGCAATACTCTGAAATTGCGATAATCTAGCGTGTTATCATTAATCAAGATAACAAATCAGTGAAGCAATGATCATTCGTCAGACGGAAGAGGTTTTGAAAAAGGGGATGATCCCTAAAATGGATATGTAATAGATTACTTAATTAATATATCCTGTATATTAATATCTTTTGGAACACTTAATAGCAGTGGAGAACGGCTCTTTGAACCGCTCTCCACTGCTATTGGAGCATGTATGGAATTATAACTGGGGCAGGACTAAATTCCAATGAAGCTAATTTTAATGATCAATCATTAGCAATCAATAGATTCGAAGAATTGAAAACTGTCGGTTAATATGTGAATGGATAGTATGAAGAGTTTTGATAAGTAAAAAGTTTGCTCCCCTCCGAAGTAAGCTTTTTAAATGTACAGAGATCCGTCATATCAAAGCCGAACGGCTGCCTACTCCGCACGACCAACTTCCTCAGCTCTTTGTTTGTAAAAGTGAATTTCTAAGAAAACCATGGAGAAGAGCCTCAAACCACCAGAGGCTCTTTCATTTTGCCAAGGTATCACATTCAAGAGGGCATTAGACGTATTCCATATAGGACTAAGGATACATTTGTTTATTCTATGTTTATTCACGTGTTGTACTATGATGCCATTACTTATCAATTAAGGTCGAATCCCGCCGATAGGGTGTCGAGGAGACATTAGTTAGAATTCACAATAAATGACGAAGGAGAGTAGAAGGATGACCCGAAAGAGGATAAGCATATTAAAAGTGTTTTTTGTGGGATTTCTCGTTTTAACCATGCTTTTGCCTAATTTTGCAGTTGGTGGACAAACGGCAATGGCAGCGTCAGCGGATCTCAGTGAAAATACGTACAGTTTCAGCATGAGCAGCGGCAGCGTGACTAGAGGCGAGACAGTAACGGTAACTGCAGCTGGCTCTGGGCAATCAATATCCGATCCCTCGAATGGTGACCAGCGATACATTCCGTTCATGTTTGGAGCGAGTATTCCAGGTGTTCATGCTATTAACAGAGAGTTTAATGGAAGCAATACTGTCGATTTCATTCCAACGGTTGCAGGGGATTGGAACGTAGAAATTGGATTCATGTTGCAGGAATTTAATGCTTCAACCCAACAATGGGTGAATCAGTGGCAATTTGATTTTAGCTTCGACACTTTTACTGTGAACGCTTCACCGAACCCCGCCGATGAGAGTGAAAACAGCTTCAGTCTCAGTGAGACCAGGGCGGTTGAAGGTACTTCCATAACATTAACCGCTACAGGAGATCGGCAAAATATAACGGTCGGAGAGGCTAATGGAGCTGAGCGCTTTATCCCGAAAAGCTGGCGGTGGAGGACGACGAGTGGAACATTTAGCAATGATGAATCGGGTAACTATACTGCCCCTTTTTCACTGACAGAAGTCGGAGATGTTTTTATTGAGGCTATTTTTGCTTTAGAGAAATGGGATAGCGCAAGCGGCACTTGGCAAGAGACCAGCATACAAACTACATTAACGGAAAGGGTACAGGTGAGCCGAGCGCCGATAGAGGTGGATCCTGACAATAATTCTGTAAGTGTAAGCACTGTAAATGTTATTTATGTAGGTGAATCGGGATTCTCAATTACCGTCAGAGGAGACAGGCTAGGAGCGCCGGATCTGATACCCGGTGATACGAGGTATACGCCTATTCAGTGGAGAATAATAGAAACTGGTGAGGGAGAAAATTGGTTTCATTATCAGATTCCATCCGTAGCTACTGCTTCATATTTTCCTCAAGCAGTAGGCAAATATACGGTTGAAGTTACCTACAAGAAGGAACAGTATGACAATGGTTTCTGGACTGATATGAATGATAATGATATCAAGACTGCCACTACTGTTTTCGTGTCAGAACGCCCAACGCTTGCGGACATTAATAACAACAATGCTGAGTTAAGCGCAAGCATCATCAAGGAAGGTAGCACGGTCACAGTAACCGCAGAAGGCGATCGGCAGTCAGAGGATGGCGTATGGCATTTAGATGAAAAATATTATCCAGCAAGATGGATGTTGTTTACAGCCGACGGAATAGAACAGGATCTCGGAAATATTAATCATAACAGCGTTCAAGATATTTATTCTTCCGTAATCTCCTCATTAACGGAAGGCGAATATCAGTTAAGGGTATTTTTTAGGAAGCGAACGTTTGATTATAAAGCTGAAATCTGGTTAGATGTTTCCGGAGAGGTGTTCAGGAGTTATGACTTAACGGTAATGCCGGTGGCGAAACCGGAAAACAATATGTTAAGCGCAACTCCAAGCTCAGAAGTCACTTCTGGGGACAGTTTCACGTTGACTGCTATCGGGGACCGGCAATCCGAAATTGGATCTTTTGATGGCAATGAAAGATTTATTCCGGTAAGCTGGGCATTAACGGATGGGACGTCGGATTTGTTTATCTTAAACGACGAAAGCTATACATCCCAATATACGCCTTTAGCGGCGGGAACCCAAACAGTAACGGCAACCTATAAAAAGCAGGAATGGAATGCTACCGACAATCAATGGGAAGACACTGGCGAAACGGATACGAAATCCATAGATTTGACGGCCAAGGCAATTATTGCAGACTCTTCAAGCAATACAATCATCGCTAACCCTAGCGGTGTAGAGTCAGGAGAGATTGTTACGCTGATGGCTGCTGGAGATCGGCAATCGGCAGATGGTGTGTTAGTCGATGATGAGCGTTACGTGCCGGTAAGCTGGAGCTCGACAGAGAGCGGCAAGACGGGAACGTTTATATTAGACAATAATGACAATTACACAGATGATTATATACCTTCGGCCGCTGGAAGCTATACGGTCACAGCGACATTCCAGAAGCAAACCTGGAATGGAACAGAGTGGATCGATGTTACGGATGAGACGGATACGAAGACAACAATGGTGACAGTAACAGCCGCAACTAACCCGCCGGATCCAACTGAACCACCGGACCCAACTGAGCCGCCGGATCCAACTGACCCAACGGAAGCGAACGCTGGCAAAAACAGCGTCAGTGCAAACCCGAGCAGTGTAACGTCTGGAGAAACGGTCACACTTACGGCTGAAGGCGACCGACAATCAGCAGCGGACGGTGAATTAGAGGGTGACGAGCGTTATGTTCCGGTAACCTGGAGCTCGACGGAGAGTGGCAAAATGGGCACATTCACGAAAGACAATAGTGACAACTACATGGCTGATTATATACCTTCGGCCGCTGGAAGTTATACAGTCACAGCGTTATTCCAGAAGCAAGCTTGGAATGGAAACGAGTGGGTGGCGGTTCCCAATGAAACGGATACGAAGACAACAATGCTGACAGTAACAGCCGCAACAGAACCACCGGACCCAACAGAACCACCGGACCCAACTGAGCGAACCGAAGCGAACGCTGACAACAACAGCGTCAGTGCAAGCCCGAGCAGTGTAACGTCTGGAGAAACGGTCACACTTACGGCTGAAGGCGACCGCCAATCAGCGGACGGTGAATTAGAGGGTGACGAGCGTTACGTGCCGGTAAGCTGGAGCACAACAGAGAATGGCGAGACAGGAACGTTTACGAAAGACAACAACGACAATTATACGTCATCGTACACACCTTCGGATGAAGGAAGCCATACAGTAACGGTGACGCTCCAGAAGCAAATCTGGATTGGTACAGAGTGGATCGATGTTGTGGATGAGACGGATACGAAGACTACACTGGTCACAGTAACAGCCGCAACAGAACCACCGGACCCAACAGAACCACCGGATCCAACTGAACGAACGGAAGCGAACGCTGACAACAACAGCTTCAGTGCAAGTCCGGGGAGCGTAACTTCGGGCGAAACGATTACACTAACAGCTACTGGAGATAGGCAATCGGCTGACGGTGAATTTGTCGGAGACGAGCGTTATGTGCCAGTAAGCTGGGGCTCGACGGAGAGCGGCAAGATGGGCGCGTTCACGAAAGACAATAACGACAACTACATGGCTGATTATATACCTTCCGCCGCTGGAAACTATACAGTCACGGCGTTATTCCAGAAGCAAATCTGGAATGGTTCAGAGTGGATCGATGTTGTTAATGAGACGGATATGAAGACAAAACTGGTGACAATCACAGATCCCCCGGACCCAACAGATCCTACAAACCCGACGGATCCTGCGGAACCGAACGCAGACAACAACACTGTCAGCGCAAGCCCGAGCAGTGTAACGTCTGGCGAAACGATCATACTTAAGGCTGAGGGCGACCGCCAATCAGCGGACGGCGAATTTGTCGGAGATGAGCGTTATGTCCCAGTAAGCTGGAGCTCCACAGAGACTGGCAAGAAGGGTAATTTCACAAAGGACAACAATGGTACCTACAAGGCTACCTATCAGCCATCGGCTGTTGGAAGTTATACGGTCACGGTGACATTCCAGAAGCAAACATGGAATGGTACGGCTTGGATCGATGTGAGCGGAGAGACAGATATCAAAACAATAGTTGTAACCATTAGGAGTGGTGGCTCTAGTTCAAGCCCAGATCCTACTCCTACTCCGTTGCCATCAACAGGAGGATCTTCAATATCCGAGGGTTCAAGCGGATCTGAAACAGGCGTCATTGTTTTGGTTAATGGCAAACCTGAAAATGCGGGTACAGCAAGAGAGACAACAATTAACGGTCAATCGGCGATGATGATCATCGTTGACCAAAAAAGGCTTGAGGAAAAGCTTGCGGCTGAAGGATTTGGTGCAGTCGTAACGGTACCTGTGAGCACGATTTCTGATCTGGTTGTAGCTCAGCTTAGCGGTCGATCAATCCAGGAAATGGAGGAACTGCAGGCTACTCTTGTTTTACACGCGGATAGCGCAATATACACTGTGCCTTCAGTTCGGATCAATATGAATGAGCTATCGAAGCAATTTGGTACGAACGTTTCGCCTCAGGATATCAACATAGAGCTTCAATTTGGAACAACGACGGTCGATATGGCGAAGGTTGTCGAGCAAACGGCAACGAAAGGAAACTTTACGCCGGTAATGCCAGCAATGGATTTTATGGTTAAGGGCATCTATGGAGACAAGACGGTAGATATTACAACTTTCAGCGTATACATTGAACGTGCTATTGCAATTCCGGACGGTGTTGATCCGAACAGGATTACAACTGGTGTCGTCGTCGATCCGGATGGTACCTCACGCCATGTGCCGACCAAGGTCTCAGTGATCGATGGCAGGTATTACGCCGTCATCAACAGTTTGTCCAACAGCACGTACTCGGTCGTGTGGCACCCTCTCCAATTTAGTGATGTAGAGAATCATTGGTCGAAAGATGCGGTGAACGACATGGGGTCCCGTATGGTTGTTGAAGGAGTCGGTAATGGCAAGTTCAATCCCAATCGTGATATTACTCGTGCCGAATTTGTTGCGATTATGGTTCGCGGGCTGGGGTTAAAACCAAACAAAGGTGTTGCTCCTTTCTCGGATGTCAAGGTAACAGATTGGTATAATAGCGCAATCAGTACGGCATCCGCATATGGATTAATTGACGGTTTCGAGGACGGTACGTTCCGCCCGAACGACAAGATCACACGGGAACAGGCAATGGTCATCGTCACCAATGCGATGAAGATTACCGGACTAAGTGAGAAGCTTTCAGTACAATCGGCTGAATCGCTGCTAAGTCAGTTTGCAGATGCATCCGCTTCGTCCAATTGGGCGAGGAGCAGTATTGCGGACAACATTCAAGCAGGCATCATCATGGGAAGAAGCGACACGCAGCTTGCTCCGAAAGCGTTCATTACAAGGGCAGAGGTTGCGGCGGTTATCCAACGCTTGCTTCAAAAATCAGATCTGATCTAATAGTAAGTCTCAAAAAAGAGACCTGGAATCCATTGATTCCAGGTCTCTTTTGCGCTGCATGCTCAGCAGGGTTCATTTTTTAGAACATCCTTTAATTCCACTAACAATGAAAACGTTGGGTGGACACCGTCTAGCTAAAGCTCTCTTGCGAAATCAATAGGAAGGCGAACCGTAAAAACAATATGTAGCAGCCGACTAATAGCGGTAACATAGTAACGTATCAACTCAACGCAACAGCTCCCTAATTTTCGGATCAGGTTGCGTCTTCAGCTCACGCTGCATCGTTTCCTCTAAATCTCGATAATGCCGAATCGCTTCGTTTCTTCTGCCAAGCTCCAGAAGAAGGCGAATCGCTTCGACGTTAATATCCTCTCTGATTGCGTCAAGCTTCAGAATTTCGTTATAGTAATGCAAGGAGCGAGGCAATTGATTTCGCTGTCGGTAATAATGGGCCATTAAGTCGAGCAGCTCGATATACTGCATTTCAAGATGGCGAGTATATTCAATAGCCCATTCATAGTCTTTGCCTTTGAGTAGCGTTCCAGTATATAACGCCTCTGTCCGCTCAAGCAAGTGAGCATTGTGCTCAGGGCTCCGCCTAATCACCTTAAGCATGCGTTCAAATTCATACAGATCGCAATTTATCCCATCATCATTTAACCGAATAGTATTGCCTTCTGTCACGATACGGCGATGGTACTTGTTAACATCGATTGCCTTACGAATATAGTACAGTGTGGAATTCAGGTTTTTCCACGCTTTGTCAGGCTCAAGCTCGCTCCATAAAGTCTCAATGATTTCTTCTCTGCTCGCCGTTCGCTTGCAAACCAAAAAGGCAAATAATTCTTCCGTTTTAGGGCTGCGCAGCTTGATCATTCTCTTTCTTCCCTCGGCAGGCAGGGTAATTGCCAGCCCGCTGAAGAGAGCAATCTCCAGGGACGGCTCTACTTCAACAGTCTGGTGCAACATTCTGATCCTCGCCATCGTTGAAACCAGCCGTTCTGATGTGACTGGCTTCATGACATAATCCAAAGCGTTCATTTCGAATGCTTTCACTGCATATTGGTCAAAGCCAGTCACAAAGACAATATTGATCGCAGGATGAATGTTCAGTAACAAGCCTGACAAGTTCATCCCGTTTATATCCGGCATGGAAATATCCAGAAAAGCAATGTCTACAGTATGCCCTTTCGCATACTCGTACGCCTCTTGCGGATTAGTGAAGGTAGCGATTACGCTAATCTCGTGATAATCAGCTAGAATACGCTTCAATCGCTTTACGGCCAACTCTTCATCGTCTACAATCATAATTCGTAGCATGTGTCCAACCTTCTTTCAAAAAAACTTAGCAGGAAACGAAATCACAATTCGCGTGCCTTCGTCTTCCTTGCTTTCTATCTCCACATATGTACTTTTATGATACGAATGATGTTCTTTTATTGTCTTCTATTTTAGTTTCTAGCTCTGAGCAAATTCTGAACAATTTCGACTATATACGACATAAATATACATATCTCTTATCATTTAAAAGAAACTCTCCTTTGTTAGCTGGGATATGGTAACATAGTTTTAGAAATAGGTGGAAAAAGATAGACTCCACCCAATAAATGTGGCTTACTTTATAGAATATTCAGGGAAGAATTAATAGAAAAAGGTAAGATAAAGGAGCATATTTTTACTTTTAAAGCTGTTGAATTATGTACAAGGATATGGGTAATTAATAATATACGTGGATGAATTCAAGCGAATGTGGCTTCAGGACTTACAAAGTAAATCTAATAATTTCTATAAAATTATGGGGCGGAGAGATAATGGAGACTCTAAGTATCTACTTTCATAAAGATTTTGATGGGCTTGCTTCAGCAGCATTATTAAGTAAGATACTCGAAAAATCAGGGACTTACTTAAGTTATGATTATTTTCCAATAGATTTTGATGTAAGAGACGAGTGGTTAAGCCATTCGTTAAGGAGACCTGCAGCAGTACTTGATTTTTTCTATCATCCAGAGGTATCCTATTTTTTTGATCATCATGCTACTAGTTTCATAGATCATATACATAAGGTGAATTATGTTGAAACGGACACCATTATTTTGGATACAAGTTTTAAATCAACACCATCAATTTTAAAATACAAATTTTCTACTGTTTTTAATTTTGAACCATTTAAAGAACTAATTAGATGGTCAGATATTATTGATAATATTTGTATTTATGATCAAAGTGATACAGCACTACCCCTTCAACGTTTTTTACCTTATTATTACTACCCAAGTGTTGACTATACCATTTCCCTTTATAAAAAGTATCATGATTTTTCCGTTGTAATCAGCTATAATCCTTGGAAAAAAGAAAATAATCCCTTTCACTTAGGAGAAATGGCAAAAGAGTATGGGGGTTATGGAAGAGAAAATGCTGGTGGAATTTTATGTAAAACACATGAAGAAGCTACAGTTAAAATGGAATCTATTTTTAAAGAATTAATTAGGAGATAAAACAGACGAACACCCCTCACCTATCCAAAAGTAACCTCTATTAATCATATTAGCGTCAACATGAAGATGAAAAGTTTGACTATTACCCTTAACGACTAGACTACAATCATCCTTCTCGCTACAGCCAAGTTTTCAAGTTAGTAACTTTTTAGTTAGGTTAAACGTCTATAGAACTTTCTCTATTCGGTAGAAAGATGGTTGGCAAATTACGTAGGGATGGCCAGGTGACAATTAGTATAGAACAGGTTTATGATTATTAAAACGAAAGCGAAGTGATAACTATGAAGATAAAAGCGGTGATCATTTCACTTCTCATAGTGCTGCTACTTCTTGCTGCATGTCAAGCAGAAGAAAGTGGAGGAGATCAAAATGATGGGACTGATACTATTAGTGGGCTAGGGGAGTTTGTAATTACGTCTGTAAGCGACGACAACTACGTTATTTATCATGATGGGGAAGAACAATCAGTTGATGAAAATTACATACCTGTTTTTGTGAACGGTGAATTAGTTAAATATGCTGGTATCCTACATAATGGACACTTTTTAGTACAGATTGGAATAGCATCTGAATTATTAGGCACAGAGCTTATAAATGATAATGGTAGCTGGTCTATCGAAAATGATCAGCACGCGATTAAGTTTGTTGAGAATAAAGGGATGGTAGAAGTAAATGAGGACAGTGAAAGCATTATAATTGAGAATACCAATGATTCAACATACATCGATTTAGAAGCGCTCACCTCCCGATTAGATTGGGTTGTTTCCTATTATCACAAAGATATGGATGAAGACCATCAATCATTGGTGCGTCACAATCATGCCATTTATTTGGATCAGGCGCTCAAAGAAGAAATGATCGAAACCGAAGAAGCTGGACTTCAATTAGCGAAAGAATTAGCTACAGAAGCTCTAGAAAATTTTACAGCTAGTTTAAGAGAGAATCTTGAGGAATCGGGGGAAGACCCAACGAGAATGGATTCGTCCTTAGAAATAATAGAAGATGATATACACAATATGGCTTTTGTAAGTGAAGTTTCAAAATATTATATGTATGATATGGATGTATATCGTGTTTTCGTTGATCGAACAAATGGAGATGTATATGTTAACTATGACATGGGGAGAGCAGCTTTCATGGTTTTAGTTGATCTCAATGATCCGCATTTATTCACACCACTTTATTTGATTGGTTAGCCTTACGCACAACTAAGAAAACTAAAGGTGGAAACTATTGTTCGCTTCTAAAATTTCTACCCCATAAAAAAACAAAGATAACCTTTGAAAGCACTGGCTATCTTTGTTTTCTTTTAATAAAAAGCATCGTATCTTCCATTCCAAATATTAATAGCTTCAATGAGTAAATAGCTTGCTCCCCAGCTCCGAAGTAAGCTTTTTCAAAGTAGAAAGATCGGTCACATCAAAGCAAATAGGCTGCTTGCTACGAACAACCAATTTCCCTAGCTCCATGTCTTCTTGCTCCTGTTTATGTATAGGAATACGTAATTCAGCATTAGACTCCCAAGCGAGTGTATCCTTTGTGCAGGAGGCCGCTTCAAGCACCATCTGCTCCCCTTTGTTTAAGTACAACCCTACCCAGTCGAAATAGGACACCTGCTCATGTAACGTGCGCACCAAGCACTGTAAGGTTTCTTTCATATCCGTAGTCTGATATACTTGCGCTAAAATCTCTAACGAGGCAATATCCGTTTTAATTGACATCCCCAATTCCCCTTTATTTATATATATTGTTAAACTTGATCATACGGCTATTTTATCAGATGATAGAGACAGATGATTCTTGTAAGTTAAGGAAATTCTGCTGGTAACGAATGGAGAAGGTGAAGAAGATGAACAAATCTACTCTCGAAAATAAAGGATTTGAGGTGTTTCCAAGAGCACCTTATGATATGGAAAAAGTCATGCTCAAAAACGGAGCAGACCCACACTTTGTACTAGATTGGGAGAAAAAGAAGCTAACATTTCCGATGCGTGTAAAAGAAAGGGCAGAAGAGAAGAACTGGAAGAAAACCGTTGTATCCATAACGAGTCTAGGAACTGTAGACAAACCTAAGCTCTTTGTTGAGATAAAAGGTGAGCCATTAAGCAAACCTGGATTGAATTGGCTTGCACAGCATTTAACGTTTCAATTTCAGTGGGAATCGGATGTGCTAGAGCGATTTTATGAGGATATGCAGGGTAATTCAAAGCTATATAACGTCCTTCAGGAGCATCGTGGCTTGCCCCTTGTTTTAGATGAAGGGATCTACGAGGGCTTAATTAAGACAATTATTCATCAACAGCTCAATCTGAAATTCGCCCAACAGCTTGTCGTTTCGTTGGCTCATGAGTTTGGTGAAAAGCTTGAGGTGGACGGAAGAGACTATTATTTTATTCCTACACCTTCTCAGTTAGCTACAGTACCAGTAGAAATACTAAGGACAAAGAAATTTAGTCAGCGGAAGGCAGAATATATTACAGGTATAGCTCAGAAAGTCTCCTCAGGAGAACTAAACTTTGACGAGCTGAGCTCTTTATCCAATGAAGCGTTTATTCAACAGTTAAGTAAAGAAAGAGGAATTGGAGTATGGACGGCGGAGTGTATTTTATTATATAGTTTAGCACGACCAGATTTGTTTCCGGCAGGAGATCTAGGTATCCGAAATGCGGTTCAACGATTAGAAGGACTAGCAGAACGTCAAACGATTGAGGAATGCCGATTGTGGGCCAAGCCCTATGAACGGTGGGGTAGTTATCTTTCCATTTATTTATGGGAATCCTTGGGGAATAACAGGCTGAAGGCGGAAGAGATGTAAGGATATTAAGGAAGCATTAGCATTTCTTCAATGAATAGAGGCATATAACGAGTAATACTGAAACTTTAATAGAAAAGGACAACAATATGCAAAAGGATAGAAGCAACATTAATTTTAAAAAGAATAATAAGCATAGATCGGACAAAACGAAGCAAAGCAAAGGTAATAAGAGCTTTGGAGATCAACAGAGCTCCACGAAAGATAAAGGTCCACAGAATAAAAATGCCCAAACTAAACGCACTAACAATAAATACAAAAACACTTATAACACAAGTGGCGGACCATCCTCTAAGCAGGGAGAAAACTCCAAACCAGCTCATTCTCAGGTGAGGATTGGTCAAGAGATTACTCTCACGATAAGAAGGCTAGGGATTAATGGAGAGGGAGTAGGCTATTTTAAAAAGCAGGTTGTCTTCGTCGATGGTGCACTTCCAGAAGAAGTTGTCATCTGTACGATTACAGACATTGCTCCGAAGTTTGCTACAGCCAAGCTAAAGAAGATTAGAACAGCTTCTTCTGACAGAGTTCTACCTCCATGCCCTATTTATTCAAGCTGCGGGGGCTGTCAGCTACAGCATTTGTCCTACGAAGGACAGCTTAAGGAGAAAAAGGATCAAGTGATTCAAGCGTTCGAGCGCTACACGTCCTACACAGGAGAAACTCTACCTATTAAAGACACTGTAGGGATGGAAGATCCTTGGGGTTATAGGAATAAGGGACAGCTACAGGTTGGAAAGGTAGGGGATCAAGTGATTGCAGGGTTGTACAAGCAGGGCAGTCACGAGCTCATTGATCTATCTGAGTGTGCTGTACAGCATCCCAAAACAAATGAAGTGATCCAGAAAACGAAGGAGATTTTACAGAAGCTAAATATCCCTGTCTATAATGAACGGAAGCGTACGGGAGTGATCCGTACAATTGTCACTAGAATCGGATTTGAAACAGGTCAGCTTCAATTGGTTTTAGTGACTAGAACGAAAGAAATACCTAACTTGCAAGAGTTGTTATTAGATTTGAGGTTTGCTCTACCCGAGGTGAAAAGCATTGTTCAAAACATTAACTCCTCGAAAACCTCAACGATCTTTGGTGATGAAACAATCATGCTGTGGGGAGAAGAGAGGATTGAGGAACAGCTAGGAGATTTAGCTTTTTCCTTGTCGCCACGTGCTTTCTTTCAGTTGAATCCTATTCAAACCAAAAAGCTGTATAACAAAGTGAAGGAGTATGCTCAGCTTTCAGGTAGCGAAATTGTTGTAGATGCTTATTGTGGAGTAGGTACGATTGGACTCTGGCTTGCTGACGGGGCAAAGGAAATCCGTGGGATGGACGTTATTCCTGAAGCGATTGAAGATGCGCGAGAAAATGCTCTGAAGAGTGGAGTAGAGAATGCTCTTTATGAGGTTGGGAAAGCAGAAACCTGGTTGCCTAGGTGGGTAAAAGAAGGCTATGCTCCAGATGTTATTGTGGTTGATCCACCACGAACGGGCTGTGACGATCAGCTATTGAAGGCGATTATTCAAGTAAAGCCAAAGCGTTTGGTTTATGTATCCTGTAATCCTTCTACCTTAGCTAAGGACTGTAAGCAGCTACTTGCTGCTGGCTTTGAGCTGAAGGAAGTAACTCCGTATGATATGTTTCCGCATACTAGTCATGTGGAGTCTGTAATATTGATGGAAAGGAGGGGCGAGCCTAAATAGGCTACGCTCCTTTGTTTTAGTGTAATGGGCGGAATGCAACGAATTGAGTATAATCTTGCAAACTAATAATCGTACGAATATTAGGAGGTGGTGGTGATTTATCGTACGATGTGTTATCATATTCGTATGAGGAGGTATGAGCGATGAAAACGACAAAGGTAATTACAGCAACGGAACTTAAAACAAATTTGGGTAAATATCTTGATTATGTAGCGGAAGATAATGAAGTGGTGATTACCAAAAATGGTGCAAAATCCGTACGATTGACGCCATATTTGACAGATATCGAACGATATTTTACGGTGAAGGAGAGATCGCCGGATTATCAGTATGGGGGCAAGAAGGTCTCTTATGCGGAATTTATGGAGATTTATGAAAAAAGCGACCTGAGAATGGAGTTCATTAATGGCGAGATTGTGCTACTTGGCTCTCCCAACACGTTTCATCAAGATATTTCTGGGAATTTGTATGTGCAACTGAGGCCCTACTTAAAGGGGAAGCGCTGCAAAGTGTTCTACGCTCCGTTTGATGTCCATTTTTATAAGAAAGACTTCGACACGCCGGATGTCATGCAGCCTGATCTGCTCATCGCTTGCGACACGGAAAAAGCGGTAAATGAGAAGGATCGTTACATGGGTACGCCCGATCTCTGCATTGAGATATTGTCAAAGAGTACCCGCTCCAAAGACATGGTCGACAAATTGAACACATATATGTTGTCCGGGGTGAAAGAGTTCTGGATTGTCGATCCAGTCAAACGATCTGTTCTGGTGTACGGATTTCAAGATTGCTCGATTGAAGAATATACGGTTTATACCGAAGGGGACACACTGACTTCTTATACGTTCGATGGATTGAGAATTGACGTTGAGGAAATATTTGCGTCTTGATTAAAAAGCAGACGTTCTCTATTTAATTACTTTGCCAGCAATCCGATTGTGTTATGAAGCTTACTTGAACTTTAACGGCACTGTGAACTTTATGTTAGGGGTGCTTTTTTGCTTTAAAATACAATAAAAGCGGGTATTGACCAATTATTTCCTTATTGTTAAAATGAGGTGTTCCATTATAAACTATGTGTACGCCGAGTATTTTATAGAGAAGAGGTTGAAAATCTTGATTGACTACGGTGCAAATTTATTTAAAGGTACCTCTTTGTATTACTCTCGTTACAGACCACTCTATCCTTCGTCTCTTGTTCGGTTTTTGGTTAACAAGTTTTCACTTAACGGCGAAGGCAGATTGCTTGATTTGGGATGTGGAACGGGTCAGCTAGCTTTAAGATTCAGTGATTGGTTTGAAGAAATGATAGGCGTAGATACTGAACCCGAGATGATAGATGAAGCAATCCGATTGTCCAACGATAATAGGGTGAAAAACGTTAGATGGTTGGAAGGCAAGGCGGAAGAAAAGTCAAGCGATTGGGGTTCATTTCGGCTAATTTTAATTGCAAAGGCATTTCATTGGATGGATAGGGAGTCAATCCTTGAAATTCTATATAAAAGTTCTGACGATAATAGCGGTATTGCTATTATTGATAATTATAATGTGAAACAAGAACCCTTACTTTGGCAACTTAAGGTAAATGAAATAGTAAAACGTTGGCTCGGGAACGAAAGAAAAGCAGGTGACACCATGTATACGCCTCCAAAGGAAAGGTTCGAGGACACCGTAGCGAAATCAAGATTTATAAATGTAGAAAGACATCTTTTACCGAGTTATTCCTACACATGGACAGTAGAATCTATAATCGGAAACCTCTACTCCACATCATTTGCTTCAAAACGTCTTTTTGGCGAAAACCTAGAGCGATTTGAAACGGAGTTAAAATCCGCTTTATTCGACATTGACTCTACTGGCGTGTTTACTGAAGAACTATCCGTAAGTGTGATTACTGCTTTTAAGTAAAGTGAAGTGATTTTAGGGCTATATTTAGGAACCTGCCACTGTCGGTTCCTTTTTGTTGCCACTGTCTTCTCAACAAGTGTGGAGTGTGGAGTGTTGTGTGTTGCTTATTAGTAAGTAGTTAATTTTGGCCAAATTTTATTAACTTTTGAAAGCTCAGGAGTTGTTACTGCTGAGCTTTTTTGAGTGGAAGGGTCATGATGGTTCTGCTGTTTTTTTGGTAATGGGCAGTCACACAAAAAGCCCCATAAAAAATGGTCTAGGCTCTAGGTCATGAATATGATATATGTACAAAAAATCGCTAGAATCATTTTTAAGGAAGGAAATTACAGGGAAAACATAGAAAAAGAAGATAATCTGATGAAATGGAGGTTTTGTAATGGCATTCCCGACACATATCGTATCTGCAGGAGGAATTGTAGAAGATGGAGATGGAAATATCCTATTAGTAAAAGCCCATGACGATGGATGGGTGTATCCTGGTGGAATTATAGAAGTTGGAGAAAACCTTATTGATGGGGTGATTCGTGAAATCAAAGAGGAAAGTGGGATAGATGCGGAAGTTAGCCATTTAATTAGTGTTATTTCCAATACTGCGATCCATAAGTGGTATGACGGTGTGACGGATGTGCCTACGAAAGTAATGTTTGATTTTGTGTGCAGAGCTGTGGGTGGAGAGCTAGCTACATCGACTGAAGAATCGAGTGAATGCAGATGGGTTTCAAAAGGAGATGTTCTGAACTTGATTACTTTACCAGCAATCGGATTGCGTTATGAAGCTTACTTGAACTTTAAAGGTTCTGTAAACTATACGGAGTACGTCACTGCTACAACATCAGAATGTAATGTTAAGCTTCAAAAGCATATTTAGTGATAAGATGCTGTGGTATGCTACTTAGTTGGTTTCATCTATGGGAAACAACCGATAGTTTCTTGGTGCGGAAAGGTTTTATTTTCATATGACACATAAAAAGGCTGCCAATGGCAGCCTTGAAATATTTTATAGAGGCAGTAAATTTATTTGTTTGCTTTCAGTGTAGGATCTAAGTAGCTAACCGTATAAGCAACAAATTCAGCAACTTGGTCAACAAACTGAATAGGTTCATAATGGATTCCAGATTGCTCCATGGCTTCTTTTTGAATGGGTGCAGGGGATGTATAAGGGAATAACCCAATTACATAATGGGATTGTAGTTGAAGGAATTTATTAATCGTTTTATCGTCCCATGCAGGGAAAACCATTTTCATTACACCACTTAACTCGTTCATTACCCCAAGATATTGTTTTTTAAAATCTACCAGTCTTTCGAGAGTAACATTTCTCTCAATCATGGTGAAGAGCATGGAAATAAGCTTTAAGAAACGTGGGTGTCGATCTAAAGCTTCTGCCCATTGACGTGCAAAAGCTGGGATGTCGTGAGTCATTTCAGTAACAAAGGTTTGCTTAATATCATAAAGCATACCGTCAAATTCATCCAGAGCCACCAGAAGATAAATTTCTTCCTTTGAAGAGATATATTTATATAAATTTCCGCGAGTAAAGGTTGTTTCTTTAGCGATTTTAGCTAAGTCTATTTCATGAAACTGCTCTGTATCAAAAAGCTTTATCGCCGCATTTTTAATTTGCTCTACTCGAATCTTTCGTTGCTCAGCATTTCTTACACGGTCAAATTCCATCTTGCATATCTCCTTTCGTAAAAAATTATAGCACATTAGTCTTGCGAAAACATAAGTATGCATCTATAATATGATTTAAGTAACGTGACGTCACGTTACTTAAGAGGAGGAGGAATATACAATGAGTTTAAATAAACAAAAGGTTGTTCTAATCACTGGCGCATCAGCAGGTATTGGTAAAGCTACGGTAAACTTACTCTTAAATGAAGGGTTTATTGTGTATGGAGCTGCAAGACGAGTTGAACATATGAAGGATATTGAATCCAAGGGTGCTCGTATCATCAGTATGGATGTAACTGATGAATTATCTATGAAAAATGGTGTAGACCAAATCATAAAGGAGCAGGGAAGAATTGACGTGTTATTCAATAACGCGGGGTACGGTTCCTATGGTGCAGTTGAAGATGTACCGCTGGAGGAAGCAAGGCGCCAATTTGAAGTAAATCTTTTTGGATTAAGTCGTTTGACACAGCTGGTTCTACCTTATATGAGAAAACAAAAATCAGGAAAGATCATCAATACTTCATCTGCAGGGGGCAAAGTTTATACACTGCTTGGTGCCTGGTATCATGCTGCAAAACATGCGCTTGAAGGGTACTCCGATTGTCTCCGCGTGGAGGTCAAGCCATTCGGTATTGACGTTATTATTATTGAGCCAGGGGCTACTGAAAGTGAGTGGTCAGGGGTTGTACTGGAGCATGTGCAGAAAACATCTGGGAATACGGCATACGGTAAGTTGGCCACAGCTTTTGTAGAAACACTTAAGCAGATGGAAAAGTCGAGTACTCTTTATTCTCCTGATCGGATTGCCCAACTGGTTTCAAAGGCAATTCACACGAAAAAACCAAAAACAAGATATGTGGCTGGTAATGCCAGACCTGTATTATTCATGCGAAAAATTTTATCCGATCGGATGTTTGACCGAGTTCTATATCAAATGTTCAAGATATGACAAGCGCGTGATGAAAAAACAGGATTAAATTACATTTATGACTCTGGTTTTCATGACTGTATTTAATAGAACAAAACTAAAGCAACCAGCCATAATCCTGACGTGTATCTACGACTGCATCAACATATACAATCGTTCCTTTGATTTGATAAATAAGCAAATAACGCTTTTTTAGAAGAAGTTTTCGGTACTTCCCCACTGGAATTTGTGGATCAGTCAGCCAAGAATTTCTTTCGGGGAAGCGTGATAAGGACAGAGCTTTTTCTTGAAAAGCTTGAATTAAGTCCATGGCAGCAGCATCACTGACTTGGGCAAGAAAGCGAGCATGAGACACTAACATCTGAGTAGCCTCATCGGATATGATTACTTCATACTGCTTACTTTCTTTTCCCATCCAGTACCTCCTGGACAGCTGCCTTCATCAAGGATGACACATCGTCAATGGAATAACCGGGCTTTCCGTTCATTCTTCCTTCCTCTGCAACAATTAGATTTTCTCTTAGGCGGAGCATACTCTCCCTTTTCGTAAAGGCTTCAATATCCATAACAACAAGGTCACCCTCACCGTTTTTGGTAAGATAAACGGGCTCACCTGATTCCTTACAAATTTCTGAAATTTCATTGTAATTTTTACGAATTACTGCAGATGGTTTTATAATCATCCGGCTATTCACCACTTTCTGTAGTAATATAGTAGTCTTATAATATCCTTATTATACTACTATATATAAATAATGAAAAGTTGAGACCCTTGGTGACAGTAATAGAGTAAAATATGCTGTAAAAGTGGCCATACTCATTAATAGATGAGGTGGTTATTTTTATATACACAAATTTTTAACAAAATAAAATATAGTTACTATAAAAAAGTATGTTATAATACATAGTGTTACAGAAGTAAATTAAATCGAAAAGGAGAGAATCAGATGAACAAAAACGAAATTGGAATACTAGTATTAAGAGCAGATTAGGTCTTACCTTTTTTATCATACCAAGCGAGAATACTGCCTCCTCAAAAGTAAACTTTAGGTGGGAGATGAATCGCTTTTTTTGCTATAAGATCCTATAAATATGTGGTACTATAAATAAGAACAAACATTCCTATGAAAAGGAGGTGAAAGTAAATGAGACTAGTTGCCAAATACTATCCGAAACTAGATGATCAACAAAGGTCCATCATCGAAGAACTATCTTTTCACACCACCAAGTTGTACAACATCGCCAACTACTAATGTAGAGAGAAAGAATACAAAAACTATGTCACGTTGGAAAAGGAACTAAAATCAAATTGGCATAACGCCTACCTTCATTCTCATACGTATCAACAATGTCTAAAAATGGTAGAACAAAACTGGAAGAGCTACTTCAAAGCCCAGCAGGATTACATCACGTATCCAAGCAAGTACAAGGGGAAGCCTGCCCCACCAAAATATAAACATATACAGAAGCGAAAAAACGAAATCATCTTCACGAATCTGGCGATTCGCCAGAGAGAAAAACAGCTCCACCTCTCCTTATCCAAGATGATGCAAAAGCAGTTTGAGGTTAACAGTCTAGAAGTGGAAATCCCGAAAGCATTTCCCCTCCCTCACCATGCCACCATTCAGCAGATAAGGATTCAGTTTTGTCTAAGAAAAAAGCACTGGGTCTTCCTCATCATCTATAAAGTGGATGAAGCGAAACCGAAAACCTCTCTCCATGTGATGGCCATTGATCTAGGCTTAGACAACCTAGCGGCTATTACCTTCTCTCACCACACCGATAACTACGTGATCTGTGGCAAATCCTTAAAGGCGGTGAACGGGTATGTCAACAAAGAAATCGCTAGATGTCAAAGCATTCGGATGAAGCAAGTGGCCCATCAAGCATTCAAACCCACCAAACAAATCCAACACCTACGGATAAAGCGCGATCATTACATCACCAACACCTTACATCAAGCGAGCCAGTACATCGTCAAGCTAGCTGAACAATACGATGTAGGGACCATCGTTATTGGGGATATGAAGGGAGTCAAACAAACGAATCAAGCGAAGACGTTTGTTCAAGTTCCCATACAACGCTTAGCCAAGATGATCAAGTATAAGGCTAACATGCGCGGTATAAAAACGGTCTATCAACAAGAGCGTTTCACAAGCGGTGTCAGTGCCTTAGATTTGGAACCGATCAATCGACACACATACAACCCGAAACGCCGACTAAAGCGAGGATTGTTCCGCTCGAATACGGGAACCCTTATGAATGCCGACATTAATGGTTCGTTGAACATCATGCGACTGTATCTGAAAGAAAAAGGTACTCCCAAACTGATAAAGAAAGAGGAACATCAGCTAAGAACCGCCCGTCCTGGGCGAACGCTGATGCCAGCCCATCCATGGGCAAGTAGGGATAATGGATGTGTGAGCCATCCACAAAGAATAAGGGTTGCCTAGTCCACTAGGACAAGGTGGAAACGTAAGACCAATCTTCTTTGAAAGAAATTCCTGGTTTTTATAACAGGAAGCCCCCACTTCAAATGCGTTAGCATTAAGTGGTGGGTAGTTCACTCATGGATTATCCAAGTTCTTAGATGGAATTTCAAATACAGTAGGCTTCTTTGACTTCATGGGAATCCCCAGGTTTATGGCTTATGTGGTGGCGGTCATTGAATTAATAGGGGGACTTGCCTTAGTTCTTGGACTTGGAACACGCATTGTTTCTGCCTTGTTTGCAATTATTATGCTAGGAGCTATCTTTATTGTTAAAATTCCAGCTGGCTTTCTAGGTGATGGTCAATCAGCAGGCTATGAGCTAGATCTTACTTACTAGCAGCTTCAACTTATTTCATTCTTGCAGACAGATCGAAGCTATTGTTAGATCATAAGCTTTTTCAATCATAAAGGTGAGTCAGCTTGAGTGATTGAATGTCAAAATGTATAGATTAATATTGGATCATCAAATGGTGGCTACTTACTTGTAAGCCATCATTTTTCTTTTCACCCCTCTTTACAAAGTTAAGTTTTATGTATAATATATGTTATATATCAAATGATATATATTAATTGTTATATATTAAATATTGTTGTTTACAGATGAAAATTAGTTCATACAAATTTGAAATAACAAGGAGTGAATAGATATATGCCACCCAAGAAAAAGTTCTCTGAAGAGCAAATTATAGAAGCAGCGTTTGAAATTGCGAAAACAGAAGGGATGGAAAGCATTACGATAAG
This sequence comes from Bacillus horti, assembly GCF_030813115.1. Lineage (NCBI taxonomy): Bacteria > Bacillati > Bacillota > Bacilli > Caryophanales > Bacillaceae > Caldalkalibacillus > Caldalkalibacillus horti. The sequence goes on from NZ_JAUSTY010000012.1 coordinate 24,184, forward strand.
AAAAGTAGCTGAACAATTAGGAAGCTCAATTGCGCCAATTTACGTGAATTTTACGGACGTGGAAGATCTTATTAAAGCTGTGATGAAAAAGATTGTGCAGCTAAGTCAGCAAATGCTACAAGAACAAAACTCTGGGAATGCCTTTAAAGACATAGGGATGGCTAGTCTACAATTTGCTGAAGAATACCCTAACCTCTTCCGGGATTTTGTCATGAAACCAAATGAGTACCTTGGAGATTACGATCAAGATATGGGGACAGAACTAGTCGCTCATATGAAAACTGATCCGGACCTTGAAGGATTTACTGATGAGGAGATCCACATGATTTTATTTAAGATGAGAGCTTTTCAAATGGGGCTCACCATTATGGTGGCTAATCAATTACTTCCAAAAGAATTTAATAGAGAAAAAGGGATAGAAATCTTAGATAGTATGGCTGAGGATGTTTTGACGGCAACTCGATTGCGTAAGAAATAAAGTAATAGCAGGAATGTATTCTTTACTCGTAACTTTAGGGGGTTAGATAATGAGTAATCAAGTATTAAATGGTCAACAATTGGATGAAAGCTTTCTCAAAAAAACTGTAAGCCAAATGATTAACAAAAGAAACAACTTTGGAGCCGTGCTTTGTGTTGAACATGGTGATGATTATTCTTGGATTGGGTCAGCTGGCAATATAAAGGATGAGGACCAATACTTTATCGCTAGTGTTACAAAGCTATACGTTACAGCAGTTGTCTTAAAATTACGGGTGGAAAAGAAGTTGAACTTAGAGGATCATATATCCTCCTATCTATCTGAGGAAATTTTACGTGGTATTCATATGCTGAATGGGGTGGATTACTCTAAGGAGCTTACCATTAAACATTTGATCTCTAATACATCAGGACTACCTGATTATTTTGCTTATAAACAACCTGGTGGGTCAACAGTTGCTACAGAGCTCTTTAAAGGAATAGATCGGAGTTGGACACTAGAAGAAACACTTGCTTTAATTAGGGAATTAAAGCCGAACTTTATACCAGGTCAAAAAGGTAAGGTGAATTACTCCGATACAAATTATCAGCTTCTTGGAAAAATTATCGAGAACATCACGGGTATGAGCGTATCAGAGGTGTTTCAAACTTATATATTTAATGAATTACATCTCACAAAAACGTATGTCTATGAAGACATAAATGACACCAGACCAGTATCTTTATACTATAAGTCAAACAAAATTAACCTTCCAAATTATATGTCTTCCATTGCTCCAGAAGGAGGAATCGTATCTACAGCTAGAGAAACGATGATTTTTTTGAAAGCCTTCTTTAATGGACAATTTTTCCCTAAGGAGGAGGTGGAAGAACTGAAGCAGTGGAATCTCATCTATTTTCCGGGTCAATTCTATTATGGTATAGGTCTAGAGAAGCTCTGGACACCTAGAATTGTCTCTCCATTTAATCCAATTAAAGAAGTATTAGGCTTTTGGGGACAGTCTGGTGCATTCGCTTTCCATAATCCTGAAAGAGACGTTTACTTTACAGGTACAATTAATCAAGCGAGCGGATTTGGGCACAGTGCTGCCTTCAAGGCTATGATTAATATTATTAAAAAAATGCCCAAGCAAGGAATATGAATCTATATTTGACTTCCTTTACTCAATTGTTTATACTTTGTATAAACAATTTTAGTGAGGTGATAGTATGATGCATATTCAAAAATGGGGTAATAGCTTAGGAATTCGTATCCCAAAAGCATTAGCTATGAAGGTAGGCCTTGAAGAGGGCTCCGAAATTGACCTTGATGTAGAAGATGGTCATCTAGTTATCAAACCTAAGACAAAAAAGCTAGATGAACTACTTTCGAAAATAACACCTGACAATCTACATTCTGAGGTTCATACTGGTGAGCCACAAGGACGAGAAACATGGTAGATCGATACGTTCCTGATCGCGGTGATTTGGTATGGCTCCAATTCGACCCTCAATCGGGGTATGAACAGGCGGGTAAGCGTCCAGCCCTTGTAATCTCACCTGCCACTTATAATGGAAAGGTGGGCTTAAGCCTATTCTGCCCCGTAACCTCTAGAGTCAAAGGATATCCTTTCGAGGTAATCCTCCCACAAAATTTGCCTATTGAAGGAGTCATTCTTTCGGACCAAATTAAGAATCTCGATTGGCAATCCCGACAAACTAAATTCATTTGCAAAGTACCGCAGGAGACTTTGATCGAAGTAATTTCAAAGGTTGACTTGTTAATTCGCTAACCGGCTCGGACAATCCAATCCAAGGGTGAATGTTATGGCAAAATATTTTTGGGATACACAGGTTGAATATCTTCGCCATTCAAGAGCATTGTACTACAACGATGATTACATCGAGTTTTTAGTCAAGATGGTATGGAAAATCGAAACTCCCGTACATGTGATTGACTTTGGCTGTGGATATGGATATTTAGGGCTGAAGCTCCTTCCACTCTTGCCAAAGGGGTCAAAGTATACAGGGATCGACTTAGGAGATAAATTGCTGCAGGAAGCGAAGGATTTATTTGCTGCACTTCCTTACGAAACAGAATTTGTACAAGGAGATATTCAGGAAATGTCCTTGGAGAGAAAGTACGATATAGCCATCTGCCATTCCTTTTTACTACATGTATCCGATCCAAAGGCCATTCTGAAAAAGATGCTCTATTGTGTTGAGGATGGTGGTAAAGTCATTACTTTTGAGCCCCATTGGATTTCAAGTTCTTCAGGTTTTTACTTGCACGGATATGATCAATCTAGCATTGTTCAGCTAGGACTTCTTCAAAAACTCTATGAAAAAGATGCAGCCCGTATCGGTAAAGATGGTAATATAGGCATGAAGATACCTATGTATCTAAGTCAGTTAGGCTTAAAGGATAATTATTTAACTTATTTCGTGATAGTAATTATGCTGAATCACCTAACGAGGATAGAGCTGCATTTACTAACAATCCTTATTGAACGTGGAGCTACACAGACAGAGGCGGAGATTCAGTACGAGAATGAGCTTTTGCTATAAAAGGAGTTTCATATTGATTCTTCAGTAACTTATGCTGCCAATATGAAAATTTCCTTTGGGAACGTAACCAGATAAAACTGACTACCAATTGAATATTAACTATAAGGTTAATATAGTTTTAGGTTTGTTGAGTTTTAATAATAGAGGGAAGTGTCTCCTTTTGTCGAATAAATATAAAATATTAATATTTACTGCTAATCGCGTTGTTATGACCAAGGGAGAGAAGAGAATTGAATAAAATAATAACTGCAATAAGTACTGCGTTAATTACCTTAAGTATGCTATCACCGTCCGCTTTGGCAATGGAGAAGGTGGAGATAGAGGAGACTAGTTCCAATGATGGTACCTTAATAGTAGGGAAAGATACAAATTTTATAGATGTAAGTAGTTCTCATTGGGCTTATTCAGTGATACAAAGCGCCGTAAAGAAAGGATATGTAGAAGGATATGCGGACAGTACTTTTAAACCTGACCGAAGTGTAAGCAGAGCTGAATTTATAACAATGGCTGTTAGAGCGTTAGGAATTGAGGCGCCTGAGCAAAATAAGGTTTGGTATGATGGCTTCATAAAAGCAGCAACGGATGCAGGGATATACGAGAATCAGTTTACAGAAGCACAGTATAGCAAAGCTATTCCAAGAGAGCAGATGGCAAGACTTGCTGTTAAAGCAGCAGGTATCAAATTGTACAAAAGAACGGAATTTAATGATGCTGGCTACATGTATTTGGCTACAAAAAATGGGCTTGTTAATGGAATGGGGAATGGGCGTGTAGCTCCTGAAGGTTTAACTACACGAGCACAAGCGATTTCTGTCATTGAGAGAATTCTTGCGATAAAAAACGGACAACAACTCACACCCGCGGATCAATTAACTCAGGAGAATGCAGAGTTTGCCTGGCATCACACGAATATGTATACCGTTATGGGTGATTATCTCGATGTGGAGAATCCAAGACGTGGGCTATCTCCTGGACCCCATAAACTAGAAACGAAAGACGGACTCTACTCGGGTGAAATGCATAAGCTTATCGTAGTGGATTTAGAAGATAATAAAGCTATTCAAAGGTATAATGTCGATTTGGAAAACTGGCGATGGAATGCTGCTGACAAAGCTAACTATTCTATTAAAGACTACAGAAATAGCTTCTTGTTTATCTTGGAATCATCCACTGTTTCCGTGGATCGAACAAAATATGGTGATTTTGGTTATCTTCCTTACAATGTGTTTACTTCCTACGAGGATAATACCTTTCAGGAATATGTTGATGGACAATTAAACAGTCCTTCTCACGTATTAGATAAAAGAGATATAAAGAAAGAGTTTAGTCCAACTGTACCCACAATAAGAAGACCTATATTTATCGTGTCAAAGGAATATATGAGTGATTATCTCTGGATTGAATTTTATACACCAGCTATTCCAGGGGTAGGGCAGTATCAAAGGGAAATGATCTTACATATCAATCTAAGATAGATCCAAAACAGAGTATCACATCTTCTTAATTTTCATTGATCTATTGACCGTTCCGCTTTACAATCCAGAATAGTCGATGCAAGAGTTTTGTTCGTTATTTAATGAAAACAATTATCTTGAAATGGTGGTAAATAGGATGGAAATTCTACTAGAGAAGCTACATGAAGCAGATATGGAACAATTATATGATTTTGAGCTTGAAAACAGAGATTATTTTGAGGAAATGGTGCCAAGCCGCGGGGATGATTATTATCATTTTCAGACCTTTAAGCAAAGGAATATGGAGTTACTGGATGAACAAAAACAAGGGCTATGCTACTTTTATTTAATTAAGAATAACGAAGGTCAGATTCTAGGGAGGATGAACCTAGTAGATATTGATACATCGCAAGGTACAGCACATGTTGGCTACAGAGTCGGAAAAGTATTTACGGGAAAAGGACTGGCTAAGAATGCTTTAAAGCTATTAGTAGAGAACGCAAGTGAGCTAGGACTTAAAAAGATCGAAGCAAAGACAACAACGAATAATATAGGCTCCCAAAAAGTTTTAGAGAAAAGCGGTTTTAAGTATGTAGAAACAAGAGAAGAACAGTATGATAGGCATGGAGAAACTGTATCGTTTGTTTATTACGCTTGGGAGGGGTAAGCTCAGCACTATAAAACTATAAAGAAGCATGGTCCATTTGCTGAACCATGCTTGATCTTTATGTTATTAGCTGAGTTTTCTTCCATTATTTTTTACCAAGGGATAAGTAATAGTCCTTGGTGCTTTTATCAAATTTTTCTATAGCATATCGTAATGTAATCCTAGGCATAGTGGCAGCATGTTTATTTAAGAATTGCTTCAGAGCCTCTTCGTCTGTTTTACCAGCCTCACGTATAAAACTACCCACTGCTTTGTTGATCAGATCTTCCTTATCGTTGACCAGTATTTCTGCGATCTCAAACGTGGCTTGCGTGAATCCTTTTTTAATAAAACCGTAGGTACTTACCATAGCGGTCCTGCGTTCCCAAATATCTTCCGAATGTGCCAGCCTATATAAGATATCTTTGGGCTTATCAAGCAGATAGGCTCCAACGACTGAAGGGGCAGAGCGATCTACGAAATCCCAGTTGTTTATGCGGTCATGTCTTTGAATGTATAAGTCAAATAATGCTTTCCTATGCTCATCTGTAATCTTTTTTTTCTTGGCCTGGAAATCCATAATACTTACGGCACCCATTCTCACTTCATAATAATCGCTCTCTAGGAGCTTTTCAACTTCATCTAATGGCATATCCGTGAATTCCTTGGCGACTTGGAATACAGTTCGCATATTTAATCCTAAAGCCCTAGTATTTTTATCCGATCCTTTGAAAAACTTTTTCATTTTTTCTATATCAGCTTCATTTTTGTGCTGGCTTAATTCATGTATAAAGTGCTCAGCTGTATAGTTCTCCATCTTTTTAGTACCTCCTTTTGTAATGTTCCCCTACGATAGGATTACGCTTCCATATGGAAGCAAGGATATTATAGCATACTAACTATTTTTCAGTTTCTTTTAGATTGCTAATCTCACCTTGACCTTTACATAATGTGATGGTTTATCATTAGATTTGTGAGTCATTTACTAAAAGGAGAGTGAGATTGTATGAAATCAATTGAAAGCTTAGATAATAAAAGGGTTGCTTTAGTAACAGGGGGAAATCGTGGTATTGGAAGAGAAATTTCACGTCAGTTAGCTCTTAAAGGGTATCATGTATTGATTGGATGTCGAGATGCGGAAAAAGGGAGGAAGACTGTTGAAGAGCTTAGCAATGATGGACTAAATATAGATCTACAAGTGGTTGATGTAAATCAAGTGGAAAGCATTGATCAGATGATTCAACGAGTAAAGAAGGAGCATGGTCGTTTGGATGTGCTTGTGAATAATGCTGGAATTATTCTTGATAGGGGAGTGTCCATATTAGATGTAGAGGAAACGATCATTAAGGAGACTTTTGAAACCAATTTTTTTGGTGTGTTACGCATGATTCATACTGTTGTTCCGTTAATGAAACACATGGGGTATGGAAGAATTGTTAATCTTTCGTCAGGCTTGGGAGCCTTTGAAATGATGAGTGGTCAAGGGCCTTATAAAGACCACCCTCTGGTAAGTCAAATTAAAGGATCATCATCTGCCTATCGAATCTCCAAAACGATGCTTAATGCTTTGACTTCACTAGTTGCTCACGAAGTAGCTGGCACAAATATAAAGGTGAATGCAGTTTGTCCTGGGAGTGTGCAAACAGATATGGGAGGCTCAGACGCGCCAAGCACGGTGGAAGAAGGGGCAGATACGGCTGTGTGGCTAGCCACTCTAAGTGAGAATGGTCCAAATGGTGGCTACTTTCGAGACCGGCAGCCGATTGCGTGGTAATAAATAGCTTGGCAAAGGAGGAGAATGACATTGAAAGTAATCACATTATGCGGCTCAACTAAGTTTAAGGAGCCGTTTGAGAGAACAAACGCTTTCCTAACCCTGCAAGGTAATGTTGTGATGAGTGTAGCCTTTTTCGAGCAGAGTGAAGGATTTGAAATAACACAGGAACAGGCTGAATTATTGGGAGAGATTCATTTCAGAAAAATAGATCTTTCTGATGAAATCTTCGTCATTGATGTAGATGGCTACATAGGTGAAAGTACAAGAAAAGAGATCAAGTATGCAGAAGAAAAAGGGAAGCCTATTCGATACTACTCAGATGGTGGAATTCCTAGTGATGTATTCGGAGCATAAACATCCTTTTCTTACTCACAATGTGGTATAATTCACAATAAAGTATGGAACAGTACGGGTGAGTAAAATGAGAAGCGTTCAAAATGATTTATTTAGATTGAAAAATATTGTTTTTATAGGCTTTATGGGTGTTGGAAAAACAACCGTAGGCAAGCTTGTAGCGAAGAAATTGATGCGAGATTTTATAGATATTGACCAGCATATTGAGGCTAAGGAAGGCATGAGTATTTCTAAGATATTTGAAACCCACGGAGAAAAATATTTTAGAGATCTTGAGAAACAAACGATCAGTGATATTATCCTCAATCAAAGCCTTAAGGTCATCTCCTTAGGCGGTGGTTCTTTTCTGCAAAAAGAAATTAGAGAGCTTTGCCTTGAGCATTGCATTGTTCTGAGTATTGACCTAGATTGGGAGAGCTGGCTAGAGCGTTTTGAAAAGCTGAAAAAGACTCGTCCTATTCTTATGAACAAAAGCTTGGACGAGATTAAAGAGCTGTACAATGAGCGACTTCCAATTTATAATATCTGCAACTCAAACATTGATGTCAAAAATAGCTCACCAGAAAGCATTGCCGACTATATTGTGGAGAGCTTGAAGTATAGCTGGGAGCTTTACGATTCTGATCGAATAGAGTAATTAGTCTGATTGAAATAATATGAGAAAGAGAAGGGTGCTGAATAAAAAGCATCCTTTTTGTTGTAATTTTAAATATTTTATTTGGGAAAAGTATGCTGGTACTGAGTTCTAATTTAGTTGCTCGGGAATCCTTTTATGTCAGGTCTTGTAGTAGGGAAGTAGCTTACAAATCCTATAATTCAACTGTTTTAAATGTTGAACATTTTCTAAAAAATCTGTTGACAGCGCTTTCATCCTGTGAGTATAATGAACCAAAATTCCTTACTAATTAGAGCGATCTAATAAAATTCTTTATTGTTTATTAGAACGATCTAACTTAACTAAACTTTCACATCTTGTTAAAAGGTTTTAATAGGGGGTTAAGTTTATTGGAACGATCTAATAAAAAGCAGGTAAATAATAAAAAGGCTAGGCACAGCAATTAGAAAAGGTGTCTAATAAATTTGAAACCTATTAGAACGATCTAACCATACCGCCATAATACAACAAGTGACACCACATCATTCTGCACCACTACGACTACCATGATCACCAGAAACAGTAAAGGAGGATTTTTACAGTGAAAAACTTGGTTTCCCATCAATTAGTGAGGTACTTAGAGGAAAGAGGAGTAAAGCACATCTTCGGCTTATGTGGCCATACGAACATTGCCGTACTCACTGCTTTAGAAAGCAGTTCAATTAAGTTCATCAACACGAGACATGAACAGATCGCAGCTCATATGGCTGATGGCTATGCAAGAGCCAAAAAGGAAACGGCAGTCGTACTAAGTCACCTAGGTCCAGGCTTAACGAACGCAGCGACAGGTGTAGCTAATGCCGCATTAGACTCCATTCCAATGGTCGTCATTGCTGGAGATATTCCTAGTCATTACTATGGCAAGCACCCACACCAAGAAATTAATCTGCATGCTGATGGTGCACAATTTGAGGTGTATAGACCATTTGTGAAACGAGCATGGCGAGTAGAAAGCCCGCACCTCCTTCCTGAAATTATGGAGAAGGCTTTTCAGCTAGCTGAAAGTGGAAACCCTGGCCCCGTCTTAGTATCCGTGCCAATGGATATCTTTTCTAAAGAGGTTGATCCAGCTTATTTTGAAAAACAGAAGCATCATACGAAGAAGCTCCACAAGCCATCCATAGACGATGAGACAGCTAGAAAGATCATTCAGACTCTAACAGAGGCAGAAAGACCGGTGTTCTATGTGGGTGGTGGAGTGATTTTAGCAGATGCAGCTAAGGAACTAGAAGAACTAGTGAATCATCTAAGCATCCCTGTAGCTCACTCCTTAATGGGTAAAGGCGTTGTGCCAGACGACAACCCGTTTGTACTAGGTATGACAGGATTCTGGGGCAGAAAGTTTATTAATCAGAAGGTGAAGGAAGCCGATTACATTCTAGCTCTAGGAACACGATTTGCCGAGGCAGACAACAGCTCGTGGGAGGAGGAATTTACGTTCACTGCTCCTGAAACGAAGCTCATTCAAATTGATATAGACCCAACGGAAATAGGTCGCAATTACCCCGTTGAGCTTGGAATAGTAGCTGATCTGAAGCAAGCGCTAACTGTCCTCAATAGAGTGGCTAAGGAGCTACTGCCTAACGGTATTCAGAATGAAAAAGCTAAAGCAGAGATTGCCGACTTCCACAGCCAGTTTAAAGAAAACAACAAAACCTATATTGAGGATAACTCCTTCCCTATGCAGCCTCAGCGAATCCTAGAGGAGGTTCGCCAAGTTTTACCGAGGGATGCCTTTATTACCACAGATGTAGGCTGGAATAAAAACGGTGTGGGACAGCAATTCCCGATCTATGAACCAGGTTCTATTTTAACACCAGGGGGCCTAGCTACTATGGGCTTCGGACCTGCGGCGGCACTGGGGGCAAAGCTAGCTTATCCAGATAGAGTTGCCGTATCTCTTGTGGGAGATGGAGGCTTTGGGCAGAATCCAGCTGTACTTGCTACAGCAGCTGAGGAAAACATCCCTGTGGTTTGGGTAATCATGAACAATTACGCCTATGGAACGATTGCGGGGCTACAGAAGGCACATTATGGGACTACTTTAGGAACGCTTTTTGAAAGGGATGGTCAGCCTTACTCTCCAGAATTTTCAAGCATCGCTAAGGGCTTTGGTGTAGAGGGGATCAAAATTACGAGTGCTGCTGAATTCAAGCCAGCATTAGAAAAAGCGATTCAGGCTAATAAGCCCGTAGTCATTGATGTGGCTATGTTGAACAACCCTGTACCGACAGATGGCCACTGGAACATCATGGACATTTATTCTCCAGACAAAAAAGTTCACCATGCAGCTACAAATTAAAAGGGGGCCTGGCATGTGTTTATAGATACATTGAAAAAACTAGAGCTACCTAAAGCGATTCATATCTGTGAGGTGGCTCCAAGAGATGGCTTCCAAGCGTTGGATCAATGGCTGCCTACGGAGCAAAAGGTCGCCATCGTTAAAAAGCTAGCTACAACAGGTATCCGCTATGTGGAGATTACGTCATTCGTCCATCCAAAAGCGATCCCGCAGCTTCGAGATGCTGCTGAGGTGGTTGAGGCTTGTCAAGGGCTTGAGAACATGCACTTTCAAGCCCTGGTTCCTAACTTAATTGGGGCACAAAGAGCAATAGATGCAGGACTTAAGAAGATAAAGCTAATGCTATCTGCCACAGATTCTCATAGCATCTCCAACGCGAACTCTAAAACGGAGGATGCGCAAAAAGGTTTTTTCTCCATCGTAGAGCTAGCAACGAAGCATGGAGTAGCGATTAAGGGATCTATTTCGGTAGCGTTCGGCTGTCCCTTTGAAGGAAAGGTTCCTACCTCCCGTATCAGTCAAATCGTACAGCGATACGTGAGTATGGGAGTAGAAGAAATTTCACTGGCTGATTCGTCAGGGGCTGCCAACCCGAAGCTAGTGTATGACATGCTTGGAGAACTCAGCGAGATTTTTCCAACAGTAACATTCTCTATGCACTTTCATAACACAAGAGGCTTGGCGTTTGCTAATGCAGTAGCCGCTATGCAGCAGGGCATTACCCATTTTGACAGCTCCGTAGCAGCGTTAGGTGGCTGCCCATATATACCTGGAGCAAGCGGAAACATCGGGACAGAGGATCTAGTTCATGGTGTACATGAAATGGGAATTGAAACGGGAATCGACCTTGATAAGCTCCTTGAAGTAGCTAAGGAGGTTAAGCAGATTGTAGGCTTTAACGGTGGCAGCTATATTTTGCGAGCAGGTCCACTTTCTCAGTTAGCTCCAAAGCTAGAAAAGCAAGAAAAGGTTGGAGAGTGAGAAGCTATAAATGGTACCAACAAAAGGAGGCAACGATATGTCACAGAACTCAGTCAAACCAAAGGAAATTACACTAGAGCAAAAGCAGGAGCTGGACACGGCGTTTGAACGTGCTCAGAAGGCATTAGCCATTATTGAAACGTATGACCAAGAGAAGGTCGATCGATTATGTCAGGCTGTGGCATGGGCGGTAGCGAACAAGCAAACCTTTAAGCGCCTTACAGACATGGGGATTGAAGAAAGCGGTTTAGGTGATCCAGAAAGCAGGATGAATAAACGCTTCAAGATAAGAGGAATTTTAAGAGACGCCTTAAGACAGAAAAGTGTAGGAATTATTGAGGAGCTTCCTGAAAAAGGGATCGTCAAATACGCTAAGCCAGTCGGAATAATAGGGTCAATAGTACCAACGACTAATCCAGATTTAACACCAGCAGGTACAGCGATCTATGCGATTAAAGCAAGAAATGTAGCCATCTTTTCTCCTCATCCACGGTCTAAAAAAACATCGTTTGAAACGGTTCAGCTGATGAGAGACGCCCTTGAGCGTGAGGGAGCACCAGCCGATATTTTACAGTGCCTAACCAATGTCAACATACCGATGACTAAGGAGCTAATGGTAAGGGCAGATCTTGTTTTAGCAACAGGTGGGAAGGACATGGTGAAAAGTGCGTATAGCTCTGGAACACCAGCCTACGGAGTAGGAGCAGGAAACTCGACCATGATCATTGATGATACAGCAGATGTAGCTGAAGCAGCACGCAATTCAATGCTGAGCAAAACCTCAGACTTTGGCTCAGGCTGTTCTGCAGACGGAAACCTGATTATTAGTGAGAAAATCTATGACAAGCTGCTAGGGGCATTGATCCAAGAGGGCGGATACCTAGCAACAGAAGAGGAAAAGGAAAAGCTTCGCCATGTGATGTGGGACGAGGAAGGTAAGAGATTACCTACAACGGTAGCGTTAGCACCGCAAAAGCTAGCCGAGGCTGCTGGGTTCAGTATCCCTGCTGATTGCAAGTTTATCATGGTGCAGGGTGACCAGATTGGCAAGGAATACCCGTTTTCAGGGGAAAAGCTAACAACCTTAATGGCCTTGTACAAGTATGAAGGAGAATTTGAAAATGCATTAGATATGATGAGAGCCATTTATGAGGTAGGTGGGAGGGGTCATTCCTGTGGCATTAACTCCCGTAATGATGAGAATATTCATCGTCTTGCGTTAGCGGCTCCTGTGAGCAGAATTATGGTTCGTCAGCCGCAATCAAAGGCCAACGCTGGAGCGTTTAACAATGGAATGCCGATGACATCAAGCCTTGGCTGTGGAACATGGGGCGGAAATATCGTGTCTGAAAATATTAATCTCAAGCACTACATGAACACAACATGGGTATCTCACCCGATAAAAGAGGATAAGCCCTCCGATCAAGAGCTTTTTGGAGACTTCTATGAGCCGGAGCTTGAAAATTAACTCCTAGGAGGAAAGCAAAAAGATGACCAAACAATTTTCACTGGCCCATCTAACAGTCCTAGAATGCTCACCGCCTGAGCTGATCTACTTGGCTTCAAAAGCTGGCTATGATTTTGTGAGCTTACGGACAATTTGTATGGGGCTTCCAGGTGAACCTAACTATACTTTACATGAAAACAAAGAGCTGCTTAAGCAAACAAAAGCAGCCCTAGCCGAAACAGAATTAAAACTATTAGATATTGAATTAGCTAGAATCTATGATGGGTTAGATCCGAAAACATATGTTCCTGCCTTTGAAGTGGCTGCAGAGCTAGGAGGGCGACATGTGCTAAGCAGTATATGGACGGATGATGAATCCTTCTATACAGAATGTTTTGCAGAGATTTGTGATTTAGCCAAGCCTTACGGTTTAACGGTAGAGCTAGAGTTTGTTCCTATTGCTAGTATTACAACCCTTGCAGATACCCTTAAGGTTCTTGTTGCCGTAGACAAAGAAAACGCTGGTTTAATGGTTGATGCCCATCATTTCTATCGATCAGGAGACAGTGTTGAGGACTTAGACAGTGTTCCTCAGGAATGGTTCCGTTATTTTCATCTATGTGACGCACCAAGTGGTACACCGCAATCTAAGGAAGAGATGATACGGATTCTACGGGAGGAAAGACTGTATGTTGGTGAAGGGGGGATTGATCTAAAAAGGATAGTAGAGAGGCTCCCAAACATTCCGTTATCACTTGAAATTCCAAATTCGAAGAGAGCTAAAGAGCTAGGCTACGAGGAATTTGCTAGGAGATGCCTACAATCGGCAAAGAATTACTTTGCATAGAGCTAAGCCATATGCAAAAATTATACAACAATTGGAATAATTGAATGTCTGGGAAATACAAGAAGAAAATTATTAAACAAGCTTTCATGACAGTCGTGTATAATAAGTGAAACGTCTGTTTATAGGCTTATAAATGGGTGGGGATATAGTGCTAGAGTTGCATATTGAAAAACCAAATAGTATGATTATGCGCAGTGTCGAGACAGTACCTTCATTGATGGATGATGAAGTCAAGCTAGAGATTATGTATGGTGGAATATGTGGTTCAGATTTAAGTGTATTAAAAGGAAAGATTAAGCATGCTATATATCCAATAAGACCAGGGCATGAGCTTCTCGGTAAAATTACGGAAGCGGGATCAAAATCTGGACTTGATGTAGGGACAAAGGTCATTGTCGTCCCAAATACGTATTGTCGAGAATGCAAGTATTGCTTGGGTGGAAAAAGAAATATCTGTCAGCATAAAAAATCCTTTGGCATTAACATCAATGGGGGATTTTCAGAGGAGATGATTATCCCAGCCAAATATGTTATGCCCGTACCAGATGACATTAGTGATGAGGAAGCTATTCTTATCGAGCCTTTTTCTGTGATTATTCATGCCTTTAGAAAGATTAACGTTACAAAAGGATCGTCTGTAGCCGTTGTAGGCTGTGGCACAGAGGGAATGCTTGCTACAATTTTAGCTAAGCATCTAGGAGCTAATGTAACAGCGATTGATATCAATACGAAAAAACTAGACTTAGTAGAAGAGCTTGGTGCAGTACGCTCTGTCCAGCATGAAGATATCGAGGGAGAAACGTTTGATATTGTCATTGAGGCAGCAGGTACGAAAAAATCTGTAGAGCAGGGCATCCAGCTCGTAGATTCTGGTGGAACTTTAGTATTAGTCGGGATTACAGAAGAGGCTAATTTGCCAGTAGCCCACGTCGTTCGCAGTGAGATTACAATCTATGGGAGTATCATCTATGACGTACCTGAGGATTTCCAAGCAGCCATTGAGTATCTGCGAGATCCAGAATTTGATGTAAGACCTGTTATTTCTGACATCATTCCCTTTAAGGAGTATACAAAAGCCTTTGAAAGAGCCTTAACTGGTGATTTTGGGAAGATTGTCATTGATTTTAAACAAGAAGTGATTTAAGAGACTTCCATTAAATTGTAAAGGGGAATGAAAGATGTTGAAGAAGAAGCTGACTTTATTCATGTTATTACTTGTTGTAACCGCTATCATTGCGGCTTGTGGGAATGGAGGAGATTCTGAACAAGCGAGTGGAGAGCCGAAGATGCCTTCAGGAACCATTAACGGTGTCATTCAATGGGGGAGTGGAGGCAGTACGGATACGCTTTCTAGAGGAATTGCCAACCTAGCTGAAGATCACTTAGAAGGAGCATCCATTGTTGTGACGAATATGACTGGAGCAACAGGGGCAATTGCAACAGAGCATGTATACAACCAGCCTTCAGATGGGCAAACTCTTTTATTTGCAGCTGAGAATCCAACGATCTATGGTGTTCTAGATATATCTGAAAGATCCTTTGAGGATTTTTACCCGATTAATATCATGGGAAGAGCGGTTCCTGTTATCGTTGTTCCAACAAACTCTGTGTTTGAAACGGTTGAAGATCTCTTTCAATTTGCTGAAGAAAACCCTGGTAATTTAAGTATGGGTTCTACTGGTCCAGGTGGGGTTCCACACGTTATTAGCTCGATGATTTCTGCTGAAAAGGATTTAATCTTTAACATGGTTCCATTTGATGGAGACGGTCCAGCTTTAACAGCCCTTTTAGGTGGACATATCGATTTTAGTGTAGCCGTATTATCTGCTGTTTCTGAATATGAAAGATCAGGTGATGTTAGGATTCTAGCTGCCGTGAATAATGAGCCATTAGAAGAAATTCCAAATGTTCCAGCACTAGGTGATATTTATCCAGAATTTAATCAGTATTTGCCTTGGGGGCCATTCTTTGGTGTTTGGGTGAAGCAGGATACACCTGATGCTGTAAAAGAACACCTAGTTGATGCCTTTGATAAAGCGCACCAAGATCAAGAATATCAAGATCTATTAGCTTCATTAGGAGCAATCCCGATGGGTATTCATGGAGATGAAGCTGTAGAGTTTTGGAAGCAATGGCAATCGGTAACCGCCTGGATTTTACAAGATTCTGGTGAAGCTACCGTTTCTCCTGAAGAGCTGAATATTCCTCGTGTTGGGGAATAAGTAAAGCTCTATCGTTAGCCAAAAGTAGACTTTTACTTATAACACCTTTCCCACTGTGCGTAGTCGGCTGTGCTCTATGCACAGTGTGGAAGATGATGATATTACCTGATTAGGAGCTGATCACAATGACAGGATATTTCAAGAAAAACATAACGAACACCGTCACAGGTTTGATCATGATCATCGTCAGCGTGATTATTCTCTATCTTTCCTTTACGATGAGAGGTCACTCCGTCACCAATCCTGGTGAAGGAAGCTTTATTCCAGCCTTAACTGCTTTTGTTATGCTTATTTGTGGTTTTGGTACAATGCTTGGAGATTATCGTAAGCACCGTTCGCAGCTTAATGAAGCTACGCAAAGCCAATCCAGTGAACAGGCTAGCCACCATGAAGAGCAGCCGCAAAATGAAGGACACGGACAATATGAAGGACACCAACAACATGAAGGACAACCCTATCATGAGGTGGGAGCCCATCAGAGTGTAGATCCTGTAAAGAGCGGCCAAACTGATCTAATGGATGATGACGAAGCTGTTGAATACTTCAGTAAATCGGATATCTACCTGCTTCTTCTTTTTGCAGGAGTTATGCTACTATATATTATTTCAATTCAATTCGTTCCTTTTTTCATAGCATCCTTTTTTTATCTTGTAGCTACAATGATGCTGCTTAAGGGTGTCAAATGGCTGACCATTATTATTACATCGGCTGTCAGTTTGACGGTCATGTATTTCTTATTTGTTCGTCTTTTCCATATTGTATTTCCTTAAGGACAATGTAGGATTACTACTACATGTAAGGTTACAAACTAAATGTTCATTAATTTTTATTCAAGTTAGGAGATTTTATATATGGAGAATTGGGAATATTTGCTCATTCCGTTTGTCAATTTAGATTTACTTCTACTTGTTGCTGTCGGAACAGTTGCAGGTATTTTTATAGGAGCGATTCCGGGCTTATCCGTAACGCTTGCTACCGCCTTGCTTCTATCACTTACGTATTCATGGGATCTGTTACCAGCTATTGTCCTTATGCTAGGTGTTTATTTTGGAGGAGTTTACGGGGGCTCAAGAGCAGCGATTCTTGTTAACATTCCTGGAGGTCCGTCCTCACTAGCTACGTCCTTTGACGGATATCCAATGGCACAGCGTGGAGAGGCAGGTTTAGCGATTGGGCTAACTACTATAGCATCTGTTATTGGAGGAATAGTAGGGGTGATCGTTCTTGCTACAGCTGCCCCTTTTGTTGCTAGCTTTGCCATTCAATTTGCTCCTAGGGATTACTTTTTATTAGCCACACTCGGCTTGCTACTGGTTGGAAGCTTAAGTAAAGGCTCTATGTCTAAAGGGATTTTTGCCGCTGGTATCGGTGTTATTATTGGTTTAGTGGGAATGGACCCTGTTACTGGGAGTGGCCGCTTTACGTTTGGGCAGCTTCAGCTCATGGGTGGAATTAACTTCATTATTGCTTTGCTAGGCTTATTTGGGCTTTCTGAGGTTCTTTATCAGATAAAGAAGCTGAAGGATGAAGGAAAGATGATTAATGTCATCTCTAAAATCATTCCGCCGTTTCGTCTACTCTTTAATTTACTCCCTCTTTCCTTACGTGTTTCTGTTATTGGTGTATTAACGGGTGCATTACCGGGTGTTGGCGGAGAGATTGCCGCTTTATTATCCTACGATCATGCCAAACGAAGCACAAAAAATCCATCGCGTCCCTTTGGAAAAGGAGCCTATGAAGGAGCCGTTGCCCCAGAGGCGGGAAATAGTGCAGCTATTGGTGGAGCGATGATTCCTATGCTTACTTTAGGTATTCCTGGTGATGCGGTTACAGCGATTATTATTGGTGCCTTATTTATTCATGGACTTAGACCGGGCCCTATGCTTATGACGGAAACGCCGGATCTGTTTTGGGTGATGGTCGGTTCCTCCTTTCTAGCCAACATCTTCATTTTAATCTTTGGCTTGGCTCTCGTTTCGATTTTTGTTAAGATTGTCACAATACCAAAGCAGCTTTTACTTCCTATTATTGTGGTTATTACAGTGATTGGTTCCTATGCGATCAACCACAACATTATCGATGTGTATTGGATGTTTGCCTTCGGTATCCTTGGGTTACTTATGAAGGTCTATAAATTCCCTGTCGGCCCGATGGTTCTAGGAATTATTCTTGGACCGGTTATTGATATCTCCTTTAGGAGAGCCGTTATTTCTGAACGAGGTGATATTGTTCAACTGATCAAGACGATCTTTACACAACCGATCAGCCTTGTTCTAGCATTACTTATTATCTTTATGCTTGTATCTAACACACCACTGTTTAAGAAGCTAATTGGAAACCTGACAGCTAAATTTAGAAGGAAAAAGAAAACAGCATAGAGAAATGAATGGAAATGGAGAGATAAGCATGAGCCTTCAACAGAAATCTATTATGATCAATGGAAAAAACATCATCAATGAACGCCCGCAAATTGTCGTTCCGATTATCAGCAGTCAGGAGGAAGCCATTCTCAAGGAATGTGAGCAGATTGTCAGTAAAAAGCCAGACCTCATTGAATGGAGAGCAGACTTCTTCACGGATTTAGCTGATGTGGAAAAGGTCAAACATATCATTGGTGAGCTTAAGTTAATAGCACAAGAGATTCCTATTATTTTTACTATCCGCTCTGTTCGAGAGGGTGGACAGGAAATTAGCTTGGATGAGGATGGTGTTGTCAGACTATTAATTTCGGTTAGTAGGGACGCTAAGGTAGATTTTGTAGACTTTGAGCTTTCCAACAAAGCTAGTAACTTACAGAAGCTTAAGGAAGTCACTGATCAATCAGGTACTCAGCTCATTGTTTCCTATCATAACTTTCAACAAACGCCGCCTAAGGAGTTTATCACTAAAACCTTTGCTGACATGCAAAAAGCCGGAGCTAATCTTGCGAAGCTAGCTGCCATGCCTCAATCCTTTTCTGATGTAGTTACTTTACTGCAATGTACAGAGGAGGCGAATCAGCAGTTAGATGTTCCTATTATCTCGATGTCAATGGGGGACATCGGTGTTGTTTCTAGAGTTGTTGGCTGGCAATTTGGGTCCGTTTTTACTTTCGCTATTGGTAGTCAAAGCTCAGCACCAGGTCAGGTTCCTATTGAAGATTTAAGACAGCTGATTGCCAAGGCAAAAATAAGCTAGTGAACATGAATAAACTTGATAAACTTTCTTCTTAAGTGAGGGGATTCTGCCATTATTTACACGTATATATCCCTTATACTCCTATACGTCATTAGTCAATTTACATCACATGCTTCTATTCAATGGTTAATAGGCGTATTGTGTATTTTTATCCTCCTTTCTAATCTAACTAAGCGAGGGCTTTATTTCTATCTATCTTGGTTTTTTATGGGTATTGGACTGATTTGCTGGTGGCTGTATCACCCTAATAAGGTCGATATCTTGACCCATTTTGGTTCATTGCTTAACATTCTATCCTTATTTATTGTGCTTACCTTTATCCATGCGGTCATTCGAGTGGGGAAATTTGATCTTGATTTACGTCAATTTGTGAGCTCTAAAACGAAAAATGCAGGTACACTGTACGTAAAAACATCTCTAATGACGTACATATTCACTTTTTTCCTAAATGTCGCTTCTGTTTCTATCGTCGTCCAATCTACCAAAAGTCTTCTTCAATCATTCAGTGAGAAGTGGAGAAGAAAATATTATTCCAAGGTCGTCCTAAGACCCTATACGATGGTCTTATTCTGGAGCCCTCTAGAGGTTACGGTGGCTGTAGTAATTGATTACACCTCCCAAAGCTATCTGCTCCTTTTGCCTGTATTATTAGGAGTGAGCTTTATTTTTCTAATCGGTGATATGTGGATACAGCGTACTAGATATAAGGGCAGTGAGCTAGGAGAAGAGCCTAGCAAACTATCATCTAGGAAAAAGTCTTACTTTGGCTTTCTGAGTGCAATTGCTCTATTAGTCGTTAGTATTGTTACCGTAAGTACTGTATTAGACGTAGGCTTATTACTAGCTATTACGCTAGTCCTTTTCCCTTTTTCCTTAGTATGGGCTTGGTCTCTGAAACGTGTAAAAAGATTTTTAAAGCTCTCTTGGTCTATGAATGTGAAGAATCTTCCTAACCTAAGAGGACTTTTTTCTCTTTTTCTATCGGCTGGATTTTTTATTGAGATGCTTGGGTTTACTGAGTTATTTGATAGAATTTCAGCTTTGCTGGAGAGTGTGTACATAGGTTATCCTCTATTTTTATTTTATTTACTCCTAGCCTTGCTAATAGCGGTGCTTGCTATCTTTGGGCTGCACTCCTTGGTGAGCATTTCTGTCTTGCTTCCGTTTTTAGGAACGTTTATGACCTCCTTTCCTCCTGGCTTGGCTCTAGCTGTATTAAGTGCAGCAATCGGGATGATATTGGTCAGCCCTTTTAATGTAACACCTTCTGTACTAGCCTTTCAGATACAAGCAAGTCCCTTGTATTTTCTTAAGTATAATCTGATTTATGTTCTTTGTTTTATTGTAGTTAATGTGCTCATTGGTGCTTATTTGCTATCCTAAAAGGAATAGATTAGGTCATACACTTGGGAAAAATGTTACATAAAACATAGCTATTACCCCTTATTTTGGGTATCCTTGATAGTATAAATATTAATACGAAGCAGGTGATAGAAGATGGCACAAAATAATAGAACACGTGTTACTTTGGAAAATGTCGCTAAGCATGCTGGTGTCTCTAGGGCGACGGCCTCTTTAGTGGCTCGAAACAGCCCTCTTATCCCTGAGAAGACAGCTAAGAAGGTCATACAATCTATGAAGGAGCTTGGCTATGTCTATGATCGAGTAGCCGCTAATCTAAGGTCGAAGTCCTCAAATACGGTAGGTATGATTATTACGGAAATTTCTAACCCCTTTTTCTCAGAGCTATTAGCTGGTGTTCATGAATCGCTAGACAAGGGTGGTTATTCTGTTGTACTTGGAACAACCTTTGAGAATGGGCTTAGGCAGGATCGTATTCTTTCAGCTATGCTAGAGAATCGTGCTGGGGGAATTATCTTAAGTCCAGTTTCTGATATCTCTGAAGCAGTATTTAAACAGTACAGGGAATGGGATGTTCCAATTATTCAAATCGCTAGAGAGTTTCCCGGCTTTGATTGTGATTACATAGGAATAAATAATATTCTTGGAGGTCAGTTGGCTGTAGAGCATTTAATCAAAAAGGGACACAAAAGAATTGCTTATCTAGGGGGGCCACTAGCGTCATCAGCTTCACAGGACAGAAAAAAAGGCTACGAGCTTGCCTTAGAACAGGCTGGTCTTCAGATTGATGAACACTTAGTACTAAACATTTCTGCTACACGTGAAGAAGGAATCAAGGGGATCGAGCAGCTATTAGGTGTCACAGAGCCTCCTACTGCTGTATTTTGCTACAATGATGTGGTCGCTTTAGGGGTGATGCTCTACCTGCGTCGCAGGAATTTAGTGCCTGGAATGGATATTGATATTGTCGGCTTTGATAACATTCCCGATGCAGAAAGCTTCTACCCAAGCCTTACCACCGTTTCCTCCTTCCCAAGAAAGGTGGGCAAATTAGCTGCTGATCTGCTGCATCAAAGACTGAACGGACTTGTCAGTGAGCCGCAGCGTATTATTCTTGATCCAGAGCTTGTTATTCGTGAGTCGGGATAGGAGGATCAAATGGAAACGTTATTATTAAGAATGGTGGAATACCCGATACCAGCTTCTTTGAGAAAGATGGTAATGAAGTGAAAAGATATTGGATTGCAACCTTCTCCCTTTCCTGATATAATCATTTTAATTTACACTTTGGAGGGTTTAAAGCTATGAATTATCCAGTTTTAAATCAACTTCATCATATTAAACAGCGGTAGCACATCTTAAATGTATCTAGGGTGGGCTAGCGCTATTCGCGTTAGCCTCCCTACGGCATACGAAGCGCGTAGGACCAAGAGGTCTTGCGCGTTTTTTATTTTTCCTTATAACTGATAACTAAAACAAATGAAAGGAAGAAATTTATGCAAAATGTAAAAGGTACGTATGATTTTTTCGGTAAAGAACAAGCGCTTAGGAAAAGGATACAAAATGTGTTAGAGGAGGTTTTCGAGCTCTATGATTTTAATGGAATGGAATCAACTGTTTTAAATGAGCTTGAGCTCCTAACATCCAAATATGCGGGCGGTGATGAAATTTTGAAGGAAATGTATCAACTAACGGATCAGGGGAGCAGAAGGCTTGGGCTTAGGTATGATCTTACTATTCCATTTGCTAAGGTACTTGCTTTGAATCCCGGAATTTCCCTACCGTTTAAAAGATATGAAATTGGTAAGGTGTATCGAGATGGTCCAGTAAAGAAGGGGCGTTTGCGTGAGTTTCTTCAATGTGATGTAGATATAGCTGGAATAGCAGGAGCAGAAGCTGAGGCAGAGCTTTTGCAAGCGGCGGTTGAAGTCTTTAAGAGGTTAGATATACCCATTATAGTGGAATGGAACAATAGAGAATTCATGGGGGATATTCTGGAAAGCCTTGGAGTGCCACCAAAAGAAAAGATATCTGTGATGCTCACCTTAGATAAAGTCAAAAAAGTAGGATGTGACGGAGTGATGAAAGAGCTAGATAGTAAGGGAATACATCCGTCGGTAACAGCAAAGCTAGCTAAGTTTATGAATGCTGAAAATATGCCCATTAATGATTTAGTGCAAGCATATGGTCTTGAAAATAGGAAGGGTACTTTGGAGGTATGTGCTCTACAAGAGCTTATTGATAGTCTAGGTATGGAACGTATCTCTAAATTTAATCCTTTTTTATCTAGAGGTCTTTCCTTTTATACTGGAACAGTTTATGAGATTTTAGATGCTACAGGTAGCTTCACCTCAAGCTTAGGAGGAGGGGGGAGATACGATTCAATTATTGGAAAGCTAATAACTAGGGAGGATATTCCTTATCCAGTCGTAGGCCTATCATTTGGAATGGAATCCATCATGGAGATAATGAAATCGAGTAAAATCAACTCGTTAAGCCTTCCTCAGCCTAAGGTCGTGGTCATTCCTATTGGTGAGGAAGCTATATCAGAAGCGCTTAAATTAACAGCTACGCTTCGCGGGAATGGGATTCGTACAAGAATAGATTTGAGTAAACGAAAACTAAAAAAATCCCTTTCAGCTGCTTCTGCTAATGAAATACCTTTTGTCATTCTAATAGGTAATGATGAAGCTAGGGGCGGTAAAGTGCGCTTGAAAGATATGAAAAATATTACAGAACATAGTGTGACTCTCGAAGAGGCTACACAGCTTATATTAAGGTAGAAACATAATATTAATCAAAATATTCTAATAATTATCTTTATTTTTTATCCCATATACGATAATATGTTTGAAAGTGGAAGTAATCTCAAATGAAAGAAAGG
Source organism: Bacillus horti (assembly GCF_030813115.1). Classification (NCBI taxonomy): domain Bacteria; kingdom Bacillati; phylum Bacillota; class Bacilli; order Caryophanales; family Bacillaceae; genus Caldalkalibacillus; species Caldalkalibacillus horti. The sequence goes on from NZ_JAUSTY010000012.1 coordinate 47,316, forward strand.
AGGTCTAACAATGGGAAGAAAGCTGCTGTCATTGCTTTTTGTCGTTGCGGTAGTTATGAGCTTGTCTGCTAATGTATTCGCGTCTGAGGAAGCATCAGGTGGGGAATATTCCGTTTTTTCGGAGCGCCAAACAGGTACAGTTAAAGAACCATGATTATGAAACTAAAGTCATAATTATCTCCGTTATTTCATTAAGCTGCTATGTGGGCATAAGTTCGGGGTTATTCCGGGCTTATGCCTTTTAATTTTGCTAATGAAAAACTTCTTGATTAATAGATACAATTGAATCAATTTCATAAATCTGAGCCCAACGGGCTCAAGGCTTTTTAAGCGCAAAAAAAGGAGTACCTCCCCATAATCTCGAATTTATTGTTACCACACAAAAAATAGAGATTGGAGGGAAACTCCCTATGTCCATTATAAGACAAGGAAGCCTGTTTAGCCTAGAAGAATTATTTGACTTAGAACCTACCCATCGATTTGAAGGGGTTTTCTCTGCTATTGACATCTATCCTATCTTAGCTGTGGTCTCTAAGAAATCAGTCTATGGTGCTCCTGTTGAATTGAACTACCCTGCCATGATTTATTCTTTAGTAGCCCGAATAACGGAGAGAATTCCTAGGATAAAGGACTTAATCAAGCGTCTGAAAAACGATTTTATCTTTCGCTTAGATTGTGGATTTTTATTATCTGATGGCGTTCCATCGGAAGCTTCTTATTCCAGAATGATCAACAAATTAAGTGAAAGTCATATCTTAGAAAAAGTTCAAGAAAAGCTTCTCATTCAAGCCCTAACCGAAGGATTCATTGATGACCATAACGTATCCATAGACTCCACACACGTTGAAGCCAGAGATCAATCTCCTCCAAAGGAGGAAAAGGAAGAACCCCAGCCCAAAAAACGTGGTCGTAAAACAAAAGCGGAGCATGAACAATGGCTTTTAGAGAAAGCCGAACAAGAAGCGAATGCCACCATCTATGAGAAAACAATTGAATCCCAATTAGACGTAACGCTTGAGGAACTTAGAACGTCTACTCCACTTACTCCCGAATGGGGAGTAAAGAAAAATAGTGCAGGTAAAAATGTATTCTGGTTTGGCTACAAAAGTCATTTGGCTGTAGGTACCAAGAGCCAATATATCCTGCAATCCATGCTTTCATCGGGGAGTCTAAATGATGGCAAAGCCGCCATTCCTCTGTTAAAAGGGCTTAAAGAACGGTTGTTAGATCTTTTAGTCAAGCATGCGATCATGGACTCCGGGTATGACTATGCTGCGATTTACAAACAGGTTTATCGTATTGGTGCACAGTCCGTTATTGCGTATAACAAAAAGAACGAATCGGAACCCGTCGGGTTCGACAAGTACTTTGCTCCTACTTGTGTACGCGAGCACTCGTATAAGTATGATAGCTTTGACCCCAAATACATGAGTTTGAAATATACACGTCCAAAGGAGTGCAAGGATTGTCCGCTAGCCCATGATTCTCTGTGTCAAAGTGTTTACAAGATAAGAATTAAAACGGATTTACGACGTTATACAGCTCCAGCACGAGGATCACAGAAATGGAAGGATGTATATAAGGAACGATCCGCTGTAGAACGGGTTATTGCTTACTTAAAATCCTACTTTCAGTTAAATAACATCCGTCATAGAACAGGAAAGAAAGCAAAGTTTCACGTTGATCTAGTTACCCTTGTTTACAATGCTTCAAAATTAGCTTCTGATCGAATCAACCTAAGGCTACAGGAAGTACAAGCAGTCGCATAACCTTTTTAAAAAGAATTTTTGGAAATTCTGCTCTTGCGAGCATTTTTAAGAAGATGCATTATGAAATTGATTCAATTACATAAAATGATAACAAAGAGAATAGAGGTGTAAAGTGTCCAGTTTAGAGAATAATGAGGCTGAAAAAAATAGGAAAACCACATGTAAATGGGGAGTAAGATATTGAATCCAATCGTGTGGGAGCTCTAGGGATTAGTCATGGAGCTTGGGTAGTAATTGAAGCAGCAAGACTTTATCCTACTATTGCTTTCGTTATTCCTGTCGTTGGTGGGGGAGTGCCGCTTTGGAGAGCCTTACAATATGAAACAGAACGGACTTTACAGATAAGAGGCTATGACCCTACTACCGTAGAAGAAGCAAAGAGCTCCATGCTCGCTGTTTTTGGGTTACTAAGAAATGGAGATGCAAACTTACTCGCGTCCCTTTTACAGCAACTAAATAATTTCACTTGGTTTGAGGATACAGCTTTAGCGCGCTTTAAGGGATTGTCCCCTGAAGTCATAGAGCTGGCTGCCAAGCATATTTGGGATGCAGAGCTTTCCTATGACCCATTACCAGCCTTACAAAATATCGCAGCACCTATTCTAGCTATCCTAGCGGAAAAGGATGACTTTGTTCCTGCGATTGAGTGTATGAAAAGTTTTGCTGAACTCGAGCGTGAGGGAATGATTGTGCGAACAGCCGGAAATGTTGAACTGTTCGCTGCATTTTATTAGGCTTCGTTAATGATATTGAATATAAAACGCATACAATCCTTCGTCAAGAAGTTACCTCTGCGCAATTTGAATAAGATTGCCTACTGTATCGTCGAAGACAGCTATAGTGATCTCACCCATTTTGGTTGGCTCCATAGTAAACTTCACGCCATTTTCCAGTAAGCGTTTATATTCCGAATGAATATCAGCAACGCCAAACATAGTTGCTGGGATACCATCGGCAAATATTTTCTTCTGATACTCTCTGGCGGCAGGATGATCGTTCGGTTCGAGTAAGAGCTCGGTACCTTCTTGCTCATCTGGAGGTACAACGGCTATCCACCTAAATTTTCCGACGGGTATGTCATGCTTTTTTACAAAGCCTAGCTTTTCTGTATAAAACTCCAATGCCTTATCTTGATCTTGGACGAATAAACTGGTAACAATGATTTTCAACATATTATTTGCCTCCTTTGATATTAAACGGTATAGTGGTGCTGATTTACAAACAATCTTGTCCTAATTCATAAAAGCCATACAATCAGCAGAAACGGTAATTACTCTTCCTTCACCCACTTTTTCAACAAGTTTTTAAGTGGTTCGTTGTTGAATATAACCACTCGATACTTTCCTTTTTTCTCTGATTTTGCGAGCCCCGCCTCCTCCAATACAGAAAGATGTTTAGCTATCGCCTGTCGTGTAATGGAAAGATTATGCTTCGTAATAAGACGCACCGTCAGTTCATATAAAGTTTGCTCGTTGCGTTCGGATAATTCGTCTAATATAAGTCGTCTAGTCGAGTCGCCAAGTGCTTTGAATATAACGTCTATCTCTCTATTCATATATTGAGTATAGGCAACCTCTAGATTGCATGTCAAGTATAAGCAACTCCACAGTTGCTCCTCAAGCACTAAAAATTGTAAGATTGTATAATAAAGATATTTATCAGCAGAAGTAAAAATTCAAAAAAAGAGAGGAGAATGTGTATGAATTATAATAAGAAGGAAGCAATTGAAATTCTGGAGCGAACACCCCTATCCTTAGATCTTTTTCTTTCGGGGCTATCCCCTAGCTGGTTACAGATCTCCGAAGGGGAAGGGACATGGACCGTCAGTGAAGTGATTGAACACCTTATTGAAGCGGAAAAATACAACTGGCTGCCAAGATTAGAGCATATTTTAACCGCCGGAGAAAGTAAACCTTTTCCTCCTTTCGATCGTTACTCTCACATAAACAAAGAATCGGAAAGAAAGATCGAGCTGAGCCTACTAGAGTTTAAGGAGATCAGAGCTTCAAATATGGCAAAGCTAACAGCAATCCCTGATCTTGAGGAGCATTTTGAAAAAACAGGCTTGCATCCTGAATTTGGTACTGTCAAGGTAAGGGAGTTACTTTCAACGTGGGTCGTCCATGATTTAACACACATCGCTCAAGTGGTTCGGGTCATGGCTGAGAGGTATCGGATGGACGTGGGGCCTTGGAGAGAATATTTAGGTATTTACAAGAGAAAATAATTTTATACAAAAAAGTATCCTTATTGTTTTGAAGGGTACTTTCTTTTTAACTATTAAATATGTATTTCTTTATTCCGAGATATAAGTAAAGAGATAGAATATTTCATTGAACTTAGTAATTTTTATAGGGTATACTCTTGATAGTTTGAAAGATTAACACATACTACAATTATTTTCCACTACCTAGTATGTCTAAGGAGTTAAACGAATTGCCTATTCAGCAAAACCTGCGTGTAAGAAGAAATATAATTATCATATTTTTCATATTTGTAACGATCCTTATTACTGCACGTATTCTATGGAATATGTCTTTTCAAAGTGTAAACCAACCGTATGCTGTCGATGGAGTGCTAGATTTACGCGATTGGGAGGCTGCTGAAAGCCGACCTATCACTTTGGACGGAGAATGGGAAATTTATAGTCATACATGGCTAACCAGTCATGGAGATTTAGATGAACAAGTGGGAAATAGACAGCTTATTGATGTCCCTGGTTCATGGAGTGCTCAGATGGATTCAGGGCAAGGGACACCTTATGGATACGGGTCTTATCGGTTACAAATTCTAGTTAATCCAGATACGGACCTAAACTATAGCCTTCGAATACCCAGCGTTCGAAGCGCATCTGCCTTGTATGTGAACGGAAGGCTTCTTGCACAGTCTGGAGAATTGGGAGAGAGCTTAGAGGAGTACAAGGCGAATAATGTTCCTTACTCTGCTACATTTACATCAAATGATGAAGCTATTATTGAGGTTGTTATACAGGCAGCAAACTTCAAGGATCCACGCAATAGTGGGATTATTCGTTCTATAAAATTTGGAACAGAGAGAGCCGTTGCTAGCGAAACACAGCTCTCCATATTCATGCAGCAAATGGTTGCTGTTGTATTTTTAATACATGCTATTTACGCGTTTATTTTATTTTTTGTAGGTGCGAAGGAACGAAGGCTCCTGTACTTTTCCTTATTAACCCTTAGTGCGATGTTTATGAACATTCTTGGTAGCGAGGAAAAAATACTTAATCTTTGGCTTCCGATAAGCTATGAGTGGGGATTTAAGCTTGTTGCTCTTTCCATGATAGGGGTCGCCTATACGCTTCTTCAATGCATACCGCATAGAGACTCTCGCTTTTGGCGTATCTTTCATCCGATTTTCTCTATTCTATGTGTCTGTAGTGTAATCTTAGCTATACTGCTACCAGTACGTTACGGTGTTTCCTTTCAGTTATTGTATATTCTTCTCATTACTACATCAATTGTACTGGCCTTAATAGCATTATTGCGTGACTCTATGAAAAATCTAAGAAATAATCTTCTCCTTTTTCTATCTCTAACTGCTCTTGGAAGTAGCTTTGCATGGTGGACTTACTTTCTTTTCACAGGTATTAAGGTCATTTACTATCCTTTTGACCTTATTATTGCTGCTGCGTGCTTTGCCTCCATCTGGTTTAAGAAATACTTCCAGGTTAATCATGAAACACAGAAGCTAGCGGCTAAGCTTATGGAAGCAGACAAGGTGAAGGATGAATTTTTGGCTAATACATCTCACGAATTAAGAAATCCTTTGCATGGTATTCTGAATATGTCGCAAGCGGTGCTAGAGAGAGAACGGCACTCATTAAATGAAAGGAGTAGGAGGGATATTGGAACAGTCATTTCTGTGGGACGCAGAATGTCAGTGATGTTGGATGATTTGCTTGATTCAGTAAGGCTCCAGGAAAAGAAGCCACGCTTACAGTACAAGTGTTTTTCACTCCAAACGATTGTGATGGGTGTTTTTGATATGCTCTATTTCATGACCAAAGGAAAGCCCGTAAGGCTTATCAATAAGATTCCTGAAAATTTTCCATACATTTTTGCGGATGAGAATCGTACTATTCAGATTCTGTTTAATCTCCTTCACAATGCCTTAAAGTATACAAATGAAGGAGAGGTGACTATACAGGGATATGTCAAAAAGGGTCGGGCTTTTATTACGATCTCTGATACGGGAATAGGAATGGACGCAGAAACCTTAAATCGAGTATTTCTGCCCTATGAGCAGGCATCTGTAGAAACGACGATGATAGAGGGAGGCTTTGGGCTGGGGCTAAGCATTAGTAAAAAGCTAGTTGAGCTACAGGGAGGAGAATTACAGGCTAGGTCTGTGCCTGATAAAGGAACAACATTTATCTTTAGCCTGCCTTTAGCGGAGAGCTCACAGATACAGGAGATGCCGAAGGAAGGAGCTAATCCTTCCGTTTGGCTAGATGAAACATTGGCAACTAATCACGATGTGTCGACTGAAAGGATTACGTTCAAGGAGGATCGCCCACGAGTGCTGCTGATAGATGATGACCCCGTTAACCTAAATGTCCTAGAAACGATTCTATCAGCAGAAAACTACGATATGATGACTGTCACTAGTGGAAAAAAAGCACTAGTGGCCCTCGAAGAAGGGGATTGGGATCTTGTTATTACAGATGTGATGATGCCACACATGTCTGGGTATGAACTGACCAGGAGAATTAGAGAGCGTTTTACGCTAACAGAGCTTCCTATCTTGCTTTTAACAGCAAGAAGTCAACCACTAGATATTGAGCTTGGATTTCTATCTGGGGCTAATGATTATGTTACAAAACCAGTTGAGCCCCTGGAGATTAAAGCTCGGGTAATGGCCTTAACAGAGGTTAGGAAATCGGTACGTGATCGAATTAAGCTAGAAGCTTCGTGGCTACAGGCACAGATCCAGCCTCATTTTCTATTCAACACGTTAAACGCAATTACAGCATTAAGCGAAATAGATACTAAGCGCATGCGAAAAATGCTTGATGCGTTCAGTAGCTTCCTTAGACATAAGATTAACTTCAGGAATATAGATGATATGATTTTTATAGAGGAAGAGCTTAGCATAGTCCGTTCCTATTTGACTATTGAGCAAGAGAGGTTTCAGGATAGGCTACAAGTGCATTGGGAAATCGATCATTATAGCTATTTCAAAATTCCGCTACTTACCATTCAGCCTTTAGTAGAAAACGCAGTTAGACATGGAATTATGAAGCGTTCTCGTGGTGGAGAGATTTGGATAAGGGTGGTAGAGGAAAACAAATATATACGATTTTCTGTTGTGGATAATGGGGTAGGAATAGAGGAGACTGTCCAAAAGCAAGTTATGGACAAAAGTCCAAGTGAAGGTTTTGGGGTTGGTTTGTACAACACAAACCTACGGTTAATTAGGAAGTATGGTAAGGGTCTTCAGATTGAAAGCACAAAGGAACAAGGGACAACGATTTCATTTACAATTGATAAGAATAATACTAAATAGTTGCGCTTCAAAAATATAATCTATAGGGAGAATAAGATCCATGTTCATCGTCAATGTTGAAGGTGCCGTATACAAAGGTGATAAATGGCTATTAATTACTAGGAGTGTGAAAGAAGAGCATGCCGGAGGAACGCTATCCTTTGTTGGGGGAAAGGTCGATCCTGAAAAGGAAAACACGTTGGATATTTTAGAGAAGACAGTTAGAAGAGAGGTATATGAAGAGGTAGGTGTTGAACTGAAGGATACGATAACATACATATACAGTTCACTGTTCGGATTAGATGATGGAAGACAGGTTATCAATGTAGTGCTTTTATGTGAATACGATAAAGGTACAGCTTATAACAAAAGTCCAGATGAGGTAGATGCTGTACATTGGCTGACGACAGACGAAGTATTGGAACATCTTAGCGCTCCACCTTGGTTAAAAGAGAGTATAGTAAGGGCAGACGAGTTGAGGAAACTATAAATTTTGAAAACAGATTTACTTAAATATCACTTGAGAGTTATATTCCTTTTTAGTAATATAGTGACATGAACTTTAGGAGAGAGCCTTTGTCCATTTTAAAGTACACCTGGGGAGAAGACATTGTACACTTTGAATTAATCGAAGAGCCAGGAGGCTGTCTCTTAATCTTAAAAGAAACAATTACATCCATTACGGATCACAGCTCCAAGGATCTTGCTGGCTGGCATGTATGCTTGCAGTTCATTGAAGCGATACAGGATGACGGCAAAGAGGTTGAACGAAAAATAGAGTGGAAGCATTGGCAGGAGCAATACGCTGAGATTCTAAATAAGCTCGTTTAAAAATAGAAGGAAGCAATAAAGCGAGAGGAGTTTCAGACTATGAAACGTATATTCGTTGTGAGGCACTGTAAAGCAGAAGAGCAAGCACCGTCAGCTGAATTGACGGAGCAGGGAGAAAAGCAAGCTATTGAATTAGCTGATTTTTTTACAGATAGGAATATTGATTATATCGTTTCAAGTCCATATGAGAGAGCACATGCAACGATCAAGCCCCTAGCTCAACACCGACAGTTAGAAATTCAGCTAGATGATAGATTAACTGAGAGAATTCTTACAGCTAAGGATCATCCAGATTGGTATGATATGCTGCGCAGGACGTTCGACGACTTAGATTTACATTATGAGGGTGGAGAGTCTAGCCATGAAGCTACACAACGCATTTTACATGTACTTAATGACATTCTCCAAAGTAACCATACTAATGCTGTAATCGTTTCTCATGGTAACCTGATATCCCTCCTCCTTCATTATTTTGATCCTCAAATGGGATTTAAGGAGTGGGAGAGGATGACGAATCCAGACGTATTTGAGCTTTTATTTGAAGAGAAGAGCTCTGAACAGCGCCCTTTATTACAACGCATTTGGGTGAATTGATATAAAGCTGTGTGGCTTTCTAAAATATCGGCAGGGTTATTTGGAGAGCATGTAAATAGAGGGGTACGTCATAATGCTAGAATGTTTTGAAATAGTAGAAAGAACCTAAACTCGAGCAAATTTAGCAGAGTCAAGGTCCTCTAATAATAAATTTCTATTTGTAGTCATTCCCATAGGATTAGCTATCCTTGTCCCCGAGTATTCGGGCTTGTTCATCTAACTGATCGGCAACCATAGATATACTTTCAAATTCCTCAAGAGAATGAATGCTATGTAAGCCAGATAAATCAATAATTAAGAGTCAATAGGCTGATTCTGTAGCTCTCTTTCTCGCTTATTACGTCCCGAAATATCCTTAATGGTTGTAGCCTTCTTTCTTTTTGCAGAACGAAGACTATGGGTCACAGATTTATTAGTCAACTTTTAAGGTTTAGCTAAACAAAAATTTATTACTATCTCTTCTCTCTTGTTAAAAAATATAAAAACCATACCGCATGATTCTGCTCATCAGCTGCAGCTCGTTTAAATGCCTCTTTTACAAAAGGATCAGTCGCTTTATCTGAGATTTCTAAGTAGAAATCGACTGTATTTTGTTCATCTTTTATCGCAAAGTTAAGTCCAGCTACGTACTCGGAAGGACATGGTTCAGAAATGTGAGGAGTAGGCTGTCTCCCACTTAAAGACGTATAGATGTGAGAAAAAGTGTGAAAATGCTTTATTTCATCGTTTCTAATTTCGAGGATCTGCTCCCTTTCTTCCGCATTTGGGGCCAGCTTAGCAAGCTGTTCATAACAGGAAATAGCACTGTACTCACCGTTGATTGCCTTAGCGACATCGTCTAGAATAGGGTCAACCCTATAAAATAAATTGTAGGACATGGACAAGTTCCTTCCCTTGTTTTTTCTAGCCTATGCATAGAACTGGGCGAGTGTGTATATGTGTGGGTATTTAGACAAGCTTCAAATATGAGGCAAATGATGAATTGAATTTTGTTTAGCTTGTAGGAATCTGGAAGTAAGCTTACACAATATATATGTTAAAATAATGAGGACGGCTGTATAGGAGAGATTAATCTAGAACTTCAGGAGGCTACTATGAATCAAATTTTATCTAACTATAAAGTCCTGATAGAAGCTCTTAACTATACAAGAGCGGGTGTATTAATTACTGACCCAAATTTAGAAGATAACCCAATTGTCTACGCCAATAAAGGCTTTGTGGATATGACCGGATATACCTTAGACGAAATCTTAGGGGAAAATTGTAGGTTTTTGCAAGGGCTTGAAACCGCAGCTTCTGACGTAGATAAATTAAGAACAGGTATTCAAAAGAAAGAATCCGTGTTTGTTGAAATCCTAAACTATAAAAAAGATGGAACAGAGTTTTGGAATAGTTTATCAGTAGATCCATTGTATATGGAGGAAGAAGATCGCCATTATTTTATTGGTGTGCAAAGAGATGTTACAGAACGGAAGCTAGTAGAGGAAAAATATAAGAAGTCAGTTGCAGAAGTAAAAGCATTGGCTTGTCCAATTGTTCCCTTAGTCAATGATGTTGCTGTCATTCCTTTAGTAGGAGAAATGAGTGACCAACGCTTTGAAACCGTTTTTAATGAAGCTTCGGATTATATTGTAAAAACACAAACAAAAACACTGATTCTCGATGTTTCAGGATTAACAAAGCTAACTAACTATGATATAGAGGGAATTGTCAAACTTGAGGCTGTTCTGTCCTTAGTTGGAGCTGAGATGTACTTAACAGGACTATCTAGTGAAATGGCTGTTAACGCTGTCCAATTAAATGACCGATTTGCCACTGAGATTAAGGCTGCTTCTTCTTTAAAGGTTTTGTTAGAAAAGCTTATATAAAAACATTGCTAACAGGTGCGAATCCCAAGCTCACATTAGGTCCTTGGGGGTTTGCACCTTTTGCTTTAATTATTTTTTTGACGAAGCGTAATCAAATCTAGCATAACCAATTTCAGAAGCATTCTTCATTAATTCAAGGTTTAGCCAGGAAGCTAGTTTATGGAATTCAACCTGATTTTCGAATGGAAATTTAGTGAGTGTCTTACTCAATAGCTCCTCAGAAGATAAATTGGCTAACTTTTCTTCCCACTTCTCAGTGAGATAATGTAAATGTTTTTTTACTGAGGCTACATCTTCATAGACTATTACTTCATTTAAGGTCAATCTTCCTTCGCTGAAAGAGTAATCAAACACCATTTCCCACCAATAAGTAATGTGCCATAACGTCCATGCTATACTCGGTGTTCCTAAATCATAAGACTCTGTTTCAGGAAGCTCTGCTTTCCAAACACCATCTTCATTCTTTAAATAAAGCCCACTATTCGGAGATCGCCACATGTACTCTTCTTGATTTAAAGTTTTTAGATGATAATTCAATAGTTGCTTTGATATACTGAATTGAAACTGAATGTTATCTAACAATGATTTATTATAGCTATCCATGTAAAACTCCTTTATTTGTTTTTTGCATAATAATATAGATATTTTATTTTATAGTCTATATAATATCAAACGTTTTATAATAATATCTATAAAATATTTTTTTGTGAAAAGTGAAAAGAACTGTGCTCTTGAAGGATGGATCTAATAAAGAATAATTTACTGTAGCAATTGGATAACAACCTGAGCTATACTGAGCCCGTCAATAGAGTTAGGGGGAGACAAATGAAACTATTAAAAAAAGTATCAGCTTGGATGTCAAATAGATCAAACTGGAAGGTGCTCATCCTAGCTACCCTCCTGTTTTTCTCCTTTATCTTTTTCATACTTCCAGAGACGGCAGAACGCTCAAAAGAGGCTGTAGGGAGCGGTGAATCACCAGATTCTTCATATATTTATTCTTCTACAGATTTGTATAGGCTGGCTGAAGCCTATGGGGAGGAAGGGAGAGCGTATTACATACGTTCACGTTTTACATTTGATGTCATTTGGCCTTTGGTGTATTTCTTTTTCTTAGTTACATCTCTTAGTGTTACTTTCAAAAAGTGTAGTAAAAACAATCTTCTTAGAATGGTTAATCTTCTTCCACTTGGAGGCCTTGTTTTTGACTATCTAGAGAATGTCTTTGCTTCGATTACAATGGCTCGTTTTCCGTCACAATCTCCTGTTATAGCTGAAATGACTCCAGTATTTACGTTTATTAAATGGAATTTTATTTATGTAAGCTTTACGGCTTTAGTAATAGGAATCGTATGGATTCTTCTTAGAATAATTTTAAGGCAATTTAAGTGATATACAAAAACCTCCGTGATAGATTTACTCATCTATAAAGCATCTTATAAATAAGTAAATGACATCAGGAGGCAGAGAAAGGGACTTTTCAGCTAATTAAGCTAAAGGAAGTCCTTTTTTCTATTCTTTTGTAGCTGAGATGATTAGAAACATAGGTCTACGGGTCTCGTCCTGCATATCTGGATTATTCTTTAGCATTTCGTCAGAGGGGGCTGGCTCCTTGACTGCTGTAAGACTAAAACCAGCTTGAATTAAATCATTCATGTATGTTGAAATGGTCCGATGGTATTTTAGCACATGATCTGTTAAAAAAGAGGTTTCCCGTTCGCCCTCCATTTGATAATTGTCTACTGGCCAATGCAGTCGATTTCCGTTGTTATCATAATACCAATTTTGTTGGGCACAGGATGTAAAAATAGGGTGTTCAACTGAAAAGATGAGAACCCCTTCTTTTTTCAAACATTGATAGATTTTCTGGCTTATATCACGGAAGGACTCGACATAGTGAAAAGCTAATGAACTAATTACGACATCAAACTGAGCGTCTGTAAATTTAATATCCTCTATGGCCGTGTTCAGATAGGAGACACGAGGATCATCTGTCATTTGACGAGCTTTTTGTAACATATTCTCAGAAATATCTACTCCTACTACGGTGCTTGCTTGCTGCTCAAGAGCATAACGGCAGTGCCAACCGAATCCACAGCCTAAATCAAGAACGCTTTTATCCCTAAGTTCGGGTAATAAGGCTTGGAATACATACCATTCTCCTGCGCCTTCAAGTCCTTTTACTGACCTTTCCATCCTTTCATATGCTGAAAAAAATTGCTGATCATCATACTTATTCTGCTTCATGACTTAAGACACCCCTATTTCTTCTTTACGGTTTTTACTTTAATTATACACACTTTATTATGAGTATCATATTTCGTCAAATTCATCCATAATTAAACATTTTATACATATTTTTTATTTTTAAATTAAGCAAGAATCCTTTGGAATAAAAATATTTTTTTCTGTGTTCTAAATCTTTGGTGCTTGTCATTCTAATATATTGAGCAAGTTTTCAAGATAATGGAACAAAAGAAAGGATTGACCGAACTAAAACAAAATATTATGATAATTAACAAAACAATTTCTATTTCAAAAAATTAGTAACTAGGGGGAAATGAAGTGAAAAAGTCAGTTGCTTATGTAGCCTGTTTTATTTTTTTACTAGGCCTGCTAGCTGCGTGTGGACAATCCACAGGAGGCGGAGATGGTCAATCTTCAGGAAGCGGCGATACAATCAAGATTGGAGCAAACCTAGAGCTTTCTGGAGAGGTAGCTACTTACGGTAGCTCTATTGCTGAGGGAATTGATCTTGCTGTTGAGGAGTTTAAAGCTGCTGGTGGAATTAATGGTCAGGAGCTAGTAGTTGTAAAAGTAGATAATAAATCTGACGCTGCGGAAACGACAAGTGGAGCATTGCGTCTTATTAACCAAGAAAATGTAGTCGCCATTATTGGAGCGGCGACAAGTGGTAATACGTTAGCTCAGGTTGATTTAGCAAACGAAAACAAGGTTGTTCTTGTAACTCCGTCTGGAACAAATGAAGCGATTACGGTAACAGATGGAGAGGTTAACGAGTATGTGTTCCGTACAGGATTTATTGATCCTTTCCAAGGAACAGTTGCCGCTAACTTCTCAACTAATGATCTAGGAGCCCAAACGGCAGCCCTCTACATTGATAATGCCAGTGACTACTCCAAAGGATTAGCTGCTGCGTTTAAAGCAACCTTTACGGAAAATGGGGGAACGATCGTTTCGGAGGAAGCTTACCTTGCCAATGATACTGATTTCCGTTCTACATTAACGCGTATGAATAGTACGAATCCAGACGTTGTATACGTTCCTGGTTATTATGGAGAGGTAGGCTTGATTGTTAAGCAGGCTAGAGAACTAGGCATTGATGTGCCCATGATGGGGGGAGACGGATGGGATTCTCCAGCACTACTTGAGCTAGCTGGAGCTGACGCACTGAATAATACATTCGTTACGAACTTCTATTCTCCTGAAGATCCTGAACCAGCGATACAAGAATTCGTAGATGCGTTTGAGGAGAAGTATAATAAAACACCTAATGCCTTCCACGCTTTAGGATACGATACGGTATACTTTCTAGCTGACGCCATTGAGCGTGCAGGTGGTACAGATCCTGAACAATTACAGCAGGCCATGGCGAGTACAGCTGATCTTGCTCTAGTAACAGGTAACCTGACTCTTGATGAAAAGCATGACCCGATTAAATCGGCAACCATTCTAGAGTATGTCGATGGGGTAGCGAAATTTAGAGCAAAAGTAGATCCATGATTAAACGCTAAAGCACAAGGGAGGCTCGCCTCCCTTTCCTTGCTTCTAAGGGAGACCTTCACAACCTTCACGAAGGCAAACAGCATTTGACAAAGCATCTTCGAAGTAACATAAGAGGGGAGAAAAGAATGGAATGGTTGCAGCAAATCATTAATGGAATTTCACTTGGTAGTATCTATGCATTGATCGCATTAGGATATACGATGGTGTACGGTATCATTAAACTGATTAATTTTGCTCACGGTGAAGTGTTTATGATAGGTGCATTTGTTGGTTTTTATGCTATTGCTGGATTAGAATTAGGATTTTTTCCAGCTCTTATTATAGCTATGCTTACCTGTGCGATCTTAGGTGTTATCATAGAGCGAGTTGCTTACAAGCGATTAAGAAACTCAACAAGGATTGCTGCTTTGATTACAGCGATCGGGGTTTCCTTACTCATCCAATATACAATGATTTTCTTTAGAGGCACACAGCCTGCTGCCTATCCTAGTAATGTAGTAGCTAGTAGGAGAATCGACGTTTTTGGTGTATCGATTGACAGTCAAGCTTTGCTTATTTTAGGAGTAGCCTTATTGCTGATGGTCATTTTACAGCTTGTGGTTCATCACACGAAAGTAGGAAAAGCGATGCGTGCCGTCTCTCATGATACAGAAGCGGCAAGACTGATGGGAATTAATGTGGATAACACCATATCAGCAACGTTTGCTATAGGTTCATCCTTGGCTGGTGCTGCGGGAGTTATTTTTGGACTATATTATATTAAGATTGAACCTTTAATGGGAATTATTCCAGGATTAAAAGCGTTCGTAGCAGCCGTTCTGGGAGGGATAGGAATTATCCCTGGAGCAATGGTTGGTGGACTACTGCTAGGGCTGCTAGAATCTCTCGTTAGTGCTGCAGGGTATTCCATGTGGAGAGACGCTGTTGTTTTTATCGTTTTAATCCTTATTCTTATCTTTAAACCTGCTGGCCTCCTAGGTAAAAATATTCGGGAGAAAGTGTAGGTGAGTAATATGAAGAAGCGTGGTTCTAAATTTTACTGGTCCATGATCCTTTTGTCCTTTGTTTTTTACGTTGTCACACAGATCCTAATCAGTACAGGTATCATTAATCCTTTCTATACAAACCTATTACATTTAATCGGCATTAACGTTATGTTCGCGATAAGCTTGCACTTAATTATTGGGATTACAGGTCAGTTCTCTATTGGACATGCCGGTTTTATCTCTATTGGTGCTTATGCGTCCGCTATTATTACGATGAAGCTAGGTCTTCCTTTCCCGCTAGCCTTACTTGTAGCTGGTATAGCTGCTGCTTTAGCTGGCTTGTTAATCGGGATTCCTACACTCCGTTTAAAAGGTGATTATTTAGCCATTGCCACGCTCGGCTTTGGTGAAATTGTCCGCATCGTCTTTCTTAATATCGATTATATAGGAGGAGCTGCGGGGATGCGTGTGTCCCATATGACGAACTGGACATGGGTTTTCCTCCTCGCCTTCTTCACAATTATCATCATTATTAACTTCACCAATTCAACTCATGGTAGAGCATGTATTGCTACTAGAGATAATGAAGTAGCAGCAGATGCTATGGGCATTAATACAACCCTTTATAAGGTCATTGCGTTTGTGCTTGGTGCCTTTTTGGCTGGAATAGCAGGGGCACTTTTTGCCCATAACAACTATTTTATCCAACCAGGAAACTTCGGCTTTTTAAGGTCGATAGAAATTCTCATTTTCGTGGTTATTGGTGGATTAGGAAGCTTGTCTGGCTCTATTATTGCTGCGGCATTGCTGACCATCATTAATCTTTTCCTACAGGAGTACCCAGAGACACGTATGATTCTATATAGCTTAATCCTATTAGTCATCATGCTTTATCGACCTAAAGGGTTAATGGGGAATGTAGAGCTTTCTCAGCTTCTAGGGAAGAAACGTTTGCGCACGAAGGGTGGGAGTAGCTAATGGAAAAGGAGCCGCTAAAGGAGCCATTAAAAGAGCCGTTACTGAAGCTAGACAAAGTAGGCATAAGATTTGGTGGATTAAAGGCTGTATCTGATGTGGATTTAGAGCTGTATGATAATGAGCTTGTGGGCTTAATCGGCCCTAACGGTGCAGGAAAAACAACTATCTTCAATCAGCTTACAGGTGTTTATATCCCTACTGAGGGTGATATTTTCTTTAGAGGAGAAAGAATAAATGGCTTACTGCCGTACAAAATTACGCGAAAAGGGATGAGTCGGACATTTCAAAACATCAGACTGTTTGACGACTTATCTGTGTTAGATAATGTTAAGGTAGCGTATCACTCTTTATCAAAGCACGGACTTCTGAGCACACTTTTCAGATTACCAGCTCATTTTAAAGGAGAGCAGGAAATTGAAGAAAAAGCACTTAAGTTCCTAGAGATTTTTCGCCTTGATCATTTGCGTGATGAACAAGCAAAAAATCTCCCGTATGGTCAACAAAGACGACTTGAGATCGCTAGAGCGTTAGCAGCTGAGCCGAAGATTCTACTGCTTGATGAACCGGCAGCAGGTATGAATACACAAGAGACGAACCAATTAATGAACCTTATTTCTTTTATTCGTGAAGAGTTTAAGCTAACAATATTGCTGATTGAACATGATATGTCCCTAGTTATGGGAATTTGTGAAAGAATTTATGTGCTAGATCATGGTCAACTGATTGCTCAAGGGTCTCCAGAAGAGGTTAGAAACGATCCTAAAGTTATTGAGGCATACTTAGGGGAGGAGATCACATAATGCTACAGATCGATCAACTAGATATCTATTATGGGATGATTCACGCCCTTAAGGAAGTTTCGTTAGAGGTGCATGAAGGTGAAATTGTCTCTTTAATTGGGGCAAATGGAGCGGGGAAAAGCACACTCCTCAAAACCATCTCTGGTCTCATTAAACCCAAAAAAGGAGATATTCAATACCTCGGGTCTTCTATAGCAGGAAAGCCAGCACAGGGTATTGTTAAGGTTGGGATATCTCATGTTCCTGAGGGAAGGCGTGTTTTTGCTAATATGTCTGTAGAGGAGAATCTTGAGTTAGGTGCTTATTTACGTAAGGATCGTGAGGGAATTCGTCAGGATTTTAAAAAGGTATATGACCTGTTTCCTCGTTTATTTGAACGAAAAAAGCAGCTTTCAGGAACATTATCTGGTGGAGAGCAACAGATGCTTGCAATTGGTCGGGCGATTATGGCGAAGCCTAAGCTTTTATTACTAGATGAGCCTTCAATGGGATTGGCTCCGATCATTGTAAAATCCATTTTTGAAATCATTGAAGAGATTAATAAAGAAGGAACAACCATTCTTTTAGTCGAGCAAAATGCTAACATTGCCTTATCTGTAGCGAATCGGGCTTATGTGCTTGAAACAGGTCATGTAGTGCTGTCTGGAGCCGCACAGGAGGTTCGAGAAAGTGAATTGGTGAAAGAGGCTTATCTCGGAGGGCATTAAATGAAGGACCAAATGTACGAATGGTATGTATAGAGTTCAGTTCATTAAATGAACAGGGCTGTCCCAAAAAAAGTAGATTTTTCTGCTTAGGGATAGTCCTTTTTTTGCTTCTACAAAACTTCCTATAATAAGACAAATCCAGCAATTGACAATTTTTCTGAAAAATAATACGATTAAAAAAATTAAAAAGGGACAAGGTCAAGCTTGAAAATATGAAAAAGGAGAGGAATTATGAAAGCGGTAACAAAAACACTTGTTTTTTTGCTCACATTCATGTTAGCGTTCCACCCGGGGCTTGTTTCAGATGCTGTCCGAGGTGCAGCCTTAGAGGCAAACACGACATTGAATCTTGTTGACCTTCCTATCGGAGAAGGAATGACAAAGGATCAATTCGACAAGAGATTACCTAAGGAGGTAGAAGAGGAAGAGGCGGAGGAAGAGATTGGTGAGGAGGAGAAGGGGGAGCAAGACACTGTAGCAGAGCAGGAAGAGCAGGGGTATGCGGCAGATCTTGAATGGCAATCCATTACATTTGGACAATCCACGGATTTAAACTTTGCCTCCAATGTTCTTCCGGAAAAAGTGGGGACCAACTATGCTGATCCTGAAGTGCCAGGGACAATAGAAGGAACCATAGTATTAGAAAGCAGAGGTGGAAAGCTTGCTTCTGGACATGATGGATTAACATTCTATTATACGAAGGTAGATGCTTATGAGTATAATTTTGTTCTAGAAGCAGATATGATTATTGAACAGTTTGGACCGGAAACGGGGGTAGCTCCTAATTCACAGGACAGTGCAGGTATCATGGTTCGGGATGCTAATGGGGGAGCACGTCAGGATCCTATGATTCCAGGCTTTGAAGAGGTTCCTGCCGCTTCTAACATTTTTGGTGTAGGCATGATGCGTCATGGAATAAGTCCTATTTATCGAACGGGTGTAGAATATCCTTGGGGGAACTTAGGCAGTCGCTTAACAGCGTCTAGATTCGATCAAGGAATAGGTTTAGTAACGGATACACCTATTCGAGTGAAGCTTGAGAGAACGGATACTCACTTTATCATGTCAGCTACTTTTGTCGATCCTAATCATCCTGATGCTGGAGAAGTGACTGTTGAGAAAAGCATAGAAGGAGCAGATTTGGTTCAAGTGATTGACTCTGATTATATGTATGTAGGTTTTTATGCGGCTAGGAATGCCAAAATGCTTATTCAAAATGCAAGTATTTCTTTAAGTCCAGCAAATACTCTGCCATCTCCTCCTGAAGAACCACCTGCTCCACCTGAAGCTAGTTTAGCTTTATTATCAGCACCTCAGTCTGGTTCTGAGGAATATACCTTAAAGACTATTGTTAACTATGGTGGAGTTATTAGAATTGTGCAGGACGGTCAGACAGTCCTGCGGCACGGATTGATTGAAGCCAATCAGGTTTTTGAATTTGATACAGCATTAGCGAATGACGAAAATCAGTTTCGTATCTTTTATTCTCCTAGGGGAGCGCCATCCAATTCTACCGTTGTGACCAATCTAACGGTTACAAAAAAGATTTTTAATAGTGGAGCTGGTTTGTTTGCTGCCCCTAATGGTAGCTCAGAAGGTGACGGTACAGTAGATAGCCCTCTGGACTTAGAGACAGCTATTCGTTACGTGCTCCCTGGTGAGACTGTATTTATGCGTGGTGGTACCTATACGCCTTCTTCGATGATTACGATAAGAAAAGAGTATAGTGGTGAAGAGGGCAAGCGAAAAACCCTTGCTCCGTATAATGGGGAAAGAGTCATCATTGATGGGCAGGAGAGCTTAAATAATGTTCTGCAGCTACAGGCTGACTATTGGCATTTATATGGGTTTGAAATTACTCGAGCTCAGACGACAGGAATGAGACTTAGTGGGGATCATAACATCGTAGAAATGATGACCTTTAATTATAACGGGGATACGGGCTTCCATATTAGTGGAGGTGGCTTTGATCCAGAGCTGTGGCCGAAGTATAATCTTGTTTTAAATTGTGAATCCCATGATAATCGCGATCCTTCAGACATTAATGCTGACGGGTTTGCTGCTAAGCTAGGTGTGGGTGTAGGCAATGTCTTTAGAGGTAACATTGCTCATCATAATATAGATGATGGCTGGGATCTTTATAATAGGACGAATGAAGGAGCGAATATGCCGATATTGCTTGAGGGGAACATTTCTTATTCCAATGGAAAGCTAAGTAACGGCTATAATCAGCATGGTGATACAGGAAACGGCTTTAAACTGGGTGGGGAAGGTTTACCAGTCAATCATGTCGTACGGAATAATATCGCTTTCGATAACAACATGGATGGCTTCTCCGATAACTTTAATCCAGGAGCGCTAGAAATAGAAAACAATACGTCCTTTAATAATAAAAGGTTTAACTTTATCTTTAGAATTAATCCGTATTTTACACCAGAGCAGCAAGGTATTTTTAGAAATAATTTATCCTTCCACACGAATCCAGAGGGTAAGCTAGCGGATTTCGTATCTGGTGATGTGGACGCCACAAACTTCTTTTTTGACGGAGAAAAAACGGTGAATAGCTCTGGTGTAGTGGTACACGCCTCAGATTTTGTACATCTAAATGCTCCTCCCTTCTATGAGCGAGGGGAAAATGGGGAAATTATCTGGGGAGACTTTCTTAGATTAATTCCAAAAAGTTTACTGAACGCTCGAGGTATAAATGGAGGACACGTTGGAGCTCTCCCTGCCAATCCAATAGCACCACAGCCATAAGTAGTTTCTTAAAGTATAATCCATATGCTTCATATAAAAAGACGCTTCTATCCCACTATTCATGTGGTTTAAGAGGCGTCTTATACGTTAAGAGTTACTATCTTTACAGATTACTTCATTCATTAGGCTTCCTATAGAATAGAGAATCCTTCATCGGTTAAGTAATGCTCAGCTTCCTCGCGTGTTGTACATACCATTTCTAAACTAAGGCCAGAGTAGATATACCATAAATCATCTTCAAATTTTAGGACTAGAGTATGACCCTCCTCATCCTTCCATTTCTGTTCATGACTGCTTTGTTCTCCTTGACCATCCTCAGTTCTAGAGGAAGCTTCACTTTGTACGGAAAGGGAGTATATGGATTTGGTTACAAGATCTCGTAGCTCTTCCTCTGAGAAATCCCGTATATTAATGAAGCCCTTTTCATCCGTTTCATAGCCTTGTAATAATCCAGCGTATATAAATCCATTACCATTTGGATGGAGATGGAAAGCGACTATTTTTTTGTCGTGTACACTTTTATCGTAATGGAAGTTGACGCGTTTAAGGGATACATTTTTTCGCTGTAATTCAGGAAAGGATTCTAATAGCTTTATTTTTTGTTCGAAACTTAGCATGTATGGCCTCCAGATCAAGTTATATCGTGTCTGTGATTATATCACCTCTTGGTTCTTCTGAAAAGTTTCAGTTCCTTCTACTCGAATACTATAAGAGCTTCAGCTCCTGAGCAACAAGAAGAGCCTGAGTACGAGAAGTTACATGTAGCTTTTCATAGAGCCGAGAAAGATAGACCTTCACAGTTCCTTCCGATAACGCAAGCGCCTCTGCCATTTGCTTGTTGGTTGCTCCTGTTTGAAGCTGTCTCAGAAGGTTTAATTCGCTTTTTGTTAAAGGCTCGACGACAGGATCGAGAGTGGTTGATTGATGTGTTGATATTAGTTGATCAGCAGGAATTAGATCTAGAAGCTTTTGTATATATTTCTCCGAGACGTGAGTGGTTTTCCAATAAAAATCCCTTTGCTGAATCTCATTAAAATAATAGTCCAACACTTCTTTCATTTTCAAACCCTCGTCAATAAAGCTCCGAATATACCCATTCTGCTCTCCTACTACCAATGCTTCGTGAATAAAAGGCAATGCAGCAGCTTTGCTTCCTATCTGAAATTGGAATATAGCCTGTAGGATACTAACCTCTACCATACTAGAAACTAATTGTTCTCGTTCCACCTGGGGTTTGAGCTGTTCGAGCAATTTTAAAGCTTCCTTTTCTTTTCCTTGCAGACCTAATAGGCGAATAAGGGTCATGTATTCATACTCCCTATTAAATGTTGGTCTGCTTTTAGAAGAAAGATTTAGCTCAGAGATTTCGTTCTTTGCTTGAGCTGCTTTTCCTTCCATTAGGTAAATACGACCCTTAAACGCTTTTAGTAGATCATGCCACGGTAACAAGTCTTCTTTTTGAATTTCCTCTAGAGTCTCCTCGATTAGGGCATGAGCCTGATGATAGCGTTGTTCTACAATCTCAATCTGAGATCTTGTAATCCGTATAGGCACAAGGAGACCAGCTATTCCATGCTTAAGCGCTGCTTTTTCGAGAATAGGAATGAGCTCTACGCATTGATCTAGTCTATTCCATTCATAGTAGCCTTCACAAAGTGCTTGCTTTACATATAAGCTAATTAAAGAATCCTGCCAGCCATGTTTTTCTAGCACATGAGTAAACAGAGTCCCTACCTTCTCAGTATCCTGTGAAAGTATCCCTTTTAGTCCTAATGCTGTTCTTCGCACTAAAGGCTCCTTTTGATTAAAATTAAAGCTATAAAAGATAGGATTCCTAGGCAAAGATTTATTTAATAGCTTCTCACTGAAAGCAAGCCAGCTAGTAAAAGCACCGCTTGAGAAGACAAGGTTCGAGCGAACAAATAAAATTCCACTTTGGATTTGCTTCCAACCCTCAGTTTGTTCTTGCCCGTCATGCAGCTGTTCAATGTGGGTTAATTCCTCCTCTGCCTGCTCTAAATCTCCAGTTACAACTAATACAAAAGCGTATACTAGTGACAATCCAGGTTTGAGCTGTACATCTTTAGGAATACTTTTAAACCAGTGCAGTAGAGTTGAAAATTCCCCATTTTGCAGAACAACGGGGATATGCTTTTCAAGGTAGCTTTGCACTAAAGTGAAGTCGTGTGCGTGAATGGCATACTCAATCGCTTCACCTAATAGCCCTCTTTGAGCAAACAACTGACTTGCTACGATATTATAGTGCTTCCACTTCTCTGCATCTGCTTTTTTCAAGGCGTTCTGAAGAAACTTGGCAAATAGGTGGTGGTAACGAAACCATTGCTGCTGGCCATCGAGAGGGACTAAAAACAGATTAAGATGTTTGATCGTATCTAGCATATGTACACTGTTATCAGCTTCGGTGATGTCCTTACAAATGGATGCGTCGAAGCGACGAAGAATCGCTGTTTTATATAAAAATTCAGTGATATCATCTGGAAGCTGGTCAACGACCTCATGAAACAAATAATCTGAGATATGACCGTTACTTCTAAAATCTTCAATCATATTATTTAAGGATGTATGATTTTTAATAGAAAATAAAATTAACTGTAATCCAGTAATCCAGCCTTCCGTTAGCTTGGTAAAATGTTCAACTTGCTGTTGTGATAAGTGTTCCGTTTTATGCGCTCTATGATAAAGCTGTTCAGCCTCTGACACAGAGAATTGGAGATCTGTCATGCCAATACTATAGCTTTCACCCTTTACTTCCCACTTAATCGTTGAAAAAGGAAGCTGCGTTCGAGTGGAAATGACTACATGGACAGATTCAGGTAAATAGTCAATAAAATACGTCATGTGCTGATGAATGGTTGGCTGGTGAATGTTGTGATAATCATCTAACACAAGGATGATTTTTCGATCGATAGTGTACAGAATATTAATTAATTCATCTATAAAGGCAATAGTAGATAGACTTGATAGCGCTTCAGCTACCCGCATTACTTCGTCTTTTAAGCTTTCGGAAAGGGTTACTGTAAGACTATGCGAGACATATCTCCAAAAGCGTACCTCATCATTATCTCTATCATCTAGTGAAAGCCATGCACATTCTAGCTCAGCCTTTACTAACCATTGAGCTAGCAAGGAGGTTTTACCAAATCCTGCTGGTGCACATAAGCATGTAAGTCTCCCTTTTAATCCATCTGAAAGAGATGATAGTAAGTCTTCTCTTATAACATGGTTTTCCTTTGGCAAAGGAGCTATTAGTTTTGTTTTTAAAATGATCATATCCGTATGTGGAGTCATGGGTCACCTCAATCTAGAGTAACATTGAGTAAGCTCTTTTCCTTATTATACGAGATTTAGACGAAAAATGGCGAAAAATTAACTTTGGTTAATTGTTTGTCATTTTTTATTTTGCTAGCATGAGGTGTACAAAAATTGTTAGGCTAGGGGAGATTGGCAGTGAAAGCATTTTTCAAAGTTTGTCTTTGTTTGATATTGTTTATTGGAATTCTTCCGATTTCTCAAGGTGAAGTAGCTTTAGGAGCATCTACCGTCTCACCACAAATAGCATCAGGTTACTATCATACCGTTTCACTGATTAGCGATGGTACGGTTTGGTCATATGGGAGAGGAAATAATGGTCAATTAGGTGAGGGGAGATACGTTGGACGTTTTTCTCCTGTAAGGACCTTGGACCTGATAGGTGTAAGGTCTGTTACTGGTGGGGTTCACCAAAGCTATGCCATATTAAATGATGGTCGTGTCTTTAGCTGGGGACAAAATGATGATGGTCAGCTTGGGATTGGAAGTAATGAAGGAAGTAATCGACCTGTACAAGTTACTGACCTCCAGAACATTACGTACATTTCAAGCGGATTAGCTTATCACGCACTTGCTTTAGATGAAGCAGGGAAGGTTTGGAGCTGGGGGAGAAATACATCAGGACAATTAGGAAATGGAACGAATATTTCTTCAAATGTCCCTGTTGAAGTAACAGGTTTAGAGGATACTGTAATGGTTGCAGCAGGTGGTTACTTTAGTTTAGCTCTCAAAGCAGATGGTACGGTTTGGTCATGGGGTCACAATGAGCAAGGTCAATTAGGTCATGGTGGCACAACTAATACAAATACTCCAATTCAGATACCTGATTTGAGTAATATCGTCTTCATAGCGGCTGGTGGTAACCATAGTCTAGCCATAGATGCTCAGGGAGACGTTTGGGCATGGGGACAAAATAATTGGGGAGCAGTGGGAGATGGAACAAGTACAAATCGTCGCTCTCCAGTGAAGCTTACAGGAATAAGCGATATTATTCACATAGCTGGAGGGGTATCCCATACTGTAGCTGTAAAGAGGGATGGGAGCGTTTGGAGCTGGGGACTTAATAATTATTCACAATTAGGGGATGGGACCACTACAAACCGTCACTCCCCTGTTCAGGTGTCGGGCTTGGAGGATATAAGACAGGTTACAGCAGGAGCTTTTTTTAGTACAGCATTAAAAAATGATGGTACAGTATGGAGCTGGGGTTTGAATAGTGGAGGTGAGTTAGGGGACAGAAGTACTGAAACTAGAATTACTCCTGTACAAAATTCAGCCATCTTAGATGTTACTTCACCGATTGTTTTTCAGAGCGAAATTCAAGCTACAGACATAACGTTAAACAGCGTGACACTCCAATGGGAAAAAGCAGAGGACAATATGACACGTCAGTCTGAGCTAGAGTATCGCTTGTATATGTCCGGATTACCCAATCTAACAACAATAGAAGCTACAGAAAGAAACGGAATGGCATTAGAGGATTTCATAAGTGATATAGGAACTTTTGATGTTGAACACCTTTCACCTGGTACGACCTTCTATTTTAATGTTATAGTACGCGATAAAGTAGGGCTAAAAAGCATTTATACCATGCAAGAAGTGACAACAGCATCTCATTACACTGTTTTCTATGACGGTAATGGGAATACAACTGGAACGCCACCTGTTGATCCAACTCGATATGATTATAGAGGTCAAGTGACCGTTTTAGATCAAGGAGATTTATTTAAAGAGGGTTATTCGTTTATAGGGTGGAATACGAATCAAAATGGAACAGGTACAGATTATACACCACAAAGCTCTTTTTTGATAGAAAGGGATACAACTTTATATGCAAAGTGGAAGTCAGATGACGAGGAACCAACTCCTGGGTATCATAGTCACTTAAATTCACTAGATTTGAATACGGAAAATGGTTCGATGATCCTAAGTCCTCACTTTGAGCCAGGTGTATTAACGTATACAGCTAAACTAGAGAATCAGCTGTCTACAATTTATATTAATACCGTAACGGTGGATAGTGAGGCTACAGTAACCGCTAGTGTCTATGATCAAAGTGAACAGCTAACGATGGGTCCAATCCAACTTTCCTCAATTGGGGAGGAAAACGAGCCTTTAACTTTAAGTGATGGGACGAATATCATAAAGCTACTGGTAGAATCAACAGATGGAGCAACAAGCTTATATACCATTTACATTGAGCGTATAACCGAGCCTGTACACCCGCCTGAACGACCGGAGCATCCACCTGAGCAACCGGAAATGCCGGAATATCCGATTTCACCTCCTCCTCCTGCACCACCAGTGGATCAAGTTGGCGTTCTAAAAACAAAGGTGAAGCTGAATCAACAAGAAATTAGTAATATCGTCATAGAGAAATGGACAACAACAGATAAGTCCAAAAAAAATCTGGAGCTGCAGGTAAAGACAAGTGAGCTAAGCAAGTGGCTTGAAAAAGAGGTTGTGCCTTCCATAGTCTTTGCTGTAGAAGAAATAGATTTAAGCAGTACGTCTCTATTCATTGATGGAGATTTATTAGCGCTGCTACACAATAAAGGAGCTACAATTAAGCTAGATACTCCATACAGCAGCTTTACCATTCCAGCAGACAAAATAAATGATAGTTTATTCGCCAAAGAGTCTAGTCTATTGTCTGAACCAAGGGCGACCTCATTAAAGCTTCAGATGATTGTCGATCATGAAGATAAGCCTGGAAGCGGTGAAGCTCTTAATTATTCAGATATAAAAGTAATGACTAATCCTATTTATTTTTCACTTAGTGCTACCGATGGGAAAACAACATTAGAGCTAGATACGTTCCCTGCAATAGTAGAGAAAGAGATTAAACACACGCTCACAGAAGTAGATGGGGTAGAGGGGATAACCACAGCTGTTGCGATAGAAGATGGTGGAAAATTACGTCATGTGCCAACAAAAATTGTTGAAGAAGAAGATAAGATTGTAGCTAGCATTAAAGGTTTAGCAAATCATGCTTATGCCCTTATCTGGAATCCCCAGCAGATAGCTAGCTTAAGCGGGCATTGGGCAGAAGAGAGTATCGCTGATTTAGCTTCCAGGCTAATCATAGAAGGTGGAGAGGATAACGAATATCATCCTGCTTCTCCGATAACACGTGCTGAATTCATATCTTTAATGATAAGAGGGCTCGGTATACCAGAAAAGGGAGTATCCACATACAGGGATGTTCCTCCAACATCTTCGTATAGTGCTGCAATCGGTCAAGCTCAAGCGTATGGAATCATTCAAGGCTATACGGATATGATGTTTAACCCTTCTGCTACGATAAGTCGTCAGGAGTCTATTGTGATCATGAATAGAGTCGCAAAGCTTCTTGAAATGAATAATGACATGGAGATAACAGAGCTTAACAAAATAATATCAAGCTTCAGCGATGGGCATCAGATTGCTCCATGGGCTAAGCATGCTGTCGCTCTTAGTATAAGAAATCATCTAGTGGAAGGCAGGGGTCATACAGTTAACCCGAATCACTCAATGACAAATGCCGAAGCAGCCGTCTTACTTCACAGGCTTTTAACTAAAACTGATTTGATTAACTAAAATGATAAGCAATTTATAAAGAGAGAAAAGAACTTGTCAGATCGAAAAAATAAAAGGAGAGGGGCTCTCCCTAAGTAGAAAATTCTACTTGTGGAAGAGCCCCTAGCTCTATTACTCCTGTTCTTGAGGGTTCAATACATGAATTCGCCCTTCTAATTGAGGATTCACAGTTGGATTTTGCTCTAGATACTCAGTTAAAGCGTCACGTAAGTAGTGCTTAGTTTTCAAGATTTCTGTTGTTTCGTCTTTTAACATATCAAACATATCGCCTCCGCCAGTGAGGAAATCATTCGCAGCGACTTTGTAAGTCTTCTCTTTATCTATTGGAGTACCATTAATGGTTACCTCGATAATGCGAGAACCAGGTTCTTGTGCTGCATCAAATGTATACTCCAATCCAGATACTTGTAGAAAACCCCCTGCCGCTGCTGGATATGTTGATACTCCGTGCTCTAAAGCATCCCAGATTGTCTGACCAGTTGCTTCTACCATAACGACTGTATTATCAAATGGAAGTACAGAGTAAATGTCCTCTAATGTCATTTCTCCTACACCGATGCTAGCACGTATGCTTCCCCCATTTTGGAGGGCAATGTCGGCCCCAGTTAAATCTCTTAAACTATCTGCTACAAGGTTTCCTAAATTAGACTCTTTCAACCGCACAGTCTGTCTTTCTCCGTCTAGATTAATTAAGGTTGTACCAACTACAGCCTTCATTTTTTCCCCAATTTGATTGGAATAGCGTTCTATAATGGTAGCTACCTCAGGATCTTCCTCTAAATTGTAGGTCATAAAAATGTGCGCAAAGTTCATGCCGATCATTTCTCCATTCAACACCTGTACATTAATCTGGTTCAATGTTTCAGCATGTTTTCCTGGTGAAATGAGCCAGCTAGATCCTATTTTTTTCGGGAAGTCAACAATATCCTGTCCACCCCCAAGAACAATATCTAATCCTTCTACCTTTGTTGGTAATACCTGATTGTTCCCATGTAGATGAGATAATCCAATCATCAGATCTGTTTCTTCTCTAATTTCGTCCACAGCTTTTTGTGCTGCTTCAAACTGCTCTTCAAAGGTAATGCCTTCTACATTCTTAGGGTGAGTATAGTAATGAGACTTATCATCCGTCACTCCAACAATGCCAATACGTAATCCAGCGACCTCCTTAATTACTGAGGAAGCTAGAAAGTCAGGTTGTTCTTTCTGGTACAAAGTGTTTGCGGATAGGAAGGGGAACGTAGCATGACCTGCATTACGCTCAAGGACTTCGAATGGGAAATCAAAATCATGGTTACCTAGTACCATGGCATCATATTGCATGGCATTCATGACATCTATCGTTGAAGCACCTTCTGTTAAATTCCCAATGTTCGTATTGTAAGGAGCATCTCCGCCATCAACGAGTAGAGTATGAGGCTGTGTCTGGCGAGCCTCGTTAATAACCTGACTCATTTTAGCTAGACCACCAATCTCACTTTCTGCACCGTTTGGTACATAAGGCTCCAAATGAGCGTGAATATCCGAAGTAGCAAAGATCGTGATGATTTTAAATTCTGGGTTCGTTAGAATTCGGTGTAAGCTTGCTACTGCTTCCTCTCTAGTTATAGACTCAGATGATTCGGCTAATTGGGAAGAAGCAAGCCCTGCTTCAACCATTTCCTTCGTATAATCTATAGCTTGATCAGCACCAAATATAATTTTTCCTAGCATTTCAATCCATGCTTTCTTGGAGATGGTGGAAGTAGGCTGATACTTTTGATCATTAACTTGGTCAGCTCTTACTTTTAACAAACCTTCAATGGAGGATAAGGCCCAATGTCCTTCAATATCATCAGCTGAAGGAATGGAAAAAGAATCATCAATGACCCCAAGTGGGTCGGCATATGTAGTGGTTTTACTCATCGTCTCTTCTTTCTTCTCAATAGGATGGATGGGACTAAGATTAAACCCACGCACCAGCATTGTTGCAGCTTCTGCTTTTGTTAGGGGACGTGTTGGCTGAAAATCTCCCTCTGGTGTTCCTTGGATGATTCCTAGGTGGTATAGCTCTTCAATTTGAGCCTTATGGGTGGACTGCTGAATATCAGATAGTCCTAGCTCGGCTTGTGTGGAGGTTAATGGTGCAAATAACGTGACTACAAGTAGTAGACATATCGTCATAGATACAAAGTATTTCTTCATTTGTCTGATCTCTCCCTTGTTGAGTTTTCTCTTACACTTTATCAAGTGAGTATTAACTTTAAATGAAGTCTTTGTTTAGTTCATGTTAATATCAGAGCGTTTATCAATGCACAAAAAAGAGAATAATTAAGTATGAAGAATGTCTTCTATTTTCACTTCATATTCTTTTACTAATGAAAGGAGAGTAGCAAATGCTAGACCAGTTACTACAAGAAGAATTTATTCAGCTCAAGGGCCATGTACTGGATTGGAAGGATGCTATTCGAGTTGCTGCCCAGCCACTCTTGGACAATGGAGCGATTGAAGCAGAGTATGTTCAAGCGATGATTCGAAGTGTCGAAGAACTTGGCCCCTATATCGTTATTGCACCAAAAATTGCTTTACCACATGCTAGACCTGAACAAGGTGTTAAGCGTATGGGGATGAGTCTTTTGACGCTAAAGGAAGCAGTGCCTTTTTCAGAGAAAAAAGAGCATGAGGTCCAACTCATTGTTGTATTAGCAGCTGTGGATGATAAAAGTCATCTTAAAGCGTTATCACAGCTCTCTATGCTTTTATCGGAAGGTGATAACACAGACAAGCTTATAAAAGCTACGGATAAAGAGATGATTCGCCGCTACATAGTAGCATATTCAGATGAAGAGGGGGAAGACCAATGAAAAAAATACTAGTGGTCTGTGGAAATGGTTTAGGAAGTAGCTTTATTTTAGAGATGAATGTTAAAAAAGCGCTAGGTGAAATAGGAGCAGAAGCAGAGGTTTCTCACACTGACTTAGCGACGAGTAAGACTGAACAAGCGGATATTTATCTTGGGTCAAAGGATATTGTTGATCAGCTTGATAATGGTCAAAGAACCATTGTAGGGCTAAACAATATTATGAGCCAGGATGAAATTAAGCAGGCATTAGAGGAACATTTTAAGAAAGGGTGATAGATGAGCATGCTTGATTTCATTATGCTAGACATCTTAGGTACGCCTGCTATCTTAGTGGGGCTATTTGCTCTATTCGGATTACTCCTGCAAAAGAAAGCTATTGCAGATGTAGTTTCTGGGACATTAAAGACGATCATGGGCTTCTTAATTTTAGAGGCGGGAGCAGGAATCCTAATCGGTTCATTAGATTCCTTTGGAGCGATGTTTGACCAAGCATTTAACCTACAAGGGGTAATCCCTAATAACGAGGCCATTGTGGCTCTTGCTCAAGAGACATTTGGTACCGAAACGGCCATGATTATGCTTTTCGGAATGCTTGTAAATATTTTACTTGCTCGTTTCACACCGTTTAAATACATTTTCTTGACAGGGCATCACACGTTGTTTATGGCATGTTTAATTGCTGTTATCTTAATCACAGGTGGAATTACTGGAATTCCTATGGTGATTATTGGTTCACTGTTACTAGGAGCTCTAATGGTTCTATCACCAGCGATGCTTCAGCCGTACATGCGTAAAATTACAGGATCTAATGATGTAGCTATGGGGCATTTTGGGTCTGTAGGCTACTTGGTTTCTGGTGCTATTGGTAAATTAGTAGGAGATCCGAAGAAATCGACAGAGGAAATCAAGGTCCCTAAATCTTTAGGCTTCCTTAGAGACACCTCAGTGTCAGTAGCATTAACAATGACGATTCTATTTGTTGTTGTCGCTGTGGCAGCTGGAGCAGGCTTTGTAGAAAGTGAGCTTAGTGATGGTCAAAACTTCTTAGTTTATGCCTTACTTCAAGCGATCATTTTTGCCGCAGGGGTGTACATCATTTTAGCCGGTGTACGTATTCTCCTCTCTGAAATTGTTCCAGCCTTTAAAGGAATTGCTGATAAAGCTGTCCCAAATGCGATACCAGCCTTAGATGCGCCTACAGTATTTCCGTTTGCGTCTAATGCTGTTGTCATTGGCTTCTTTTCCAGCTTTGTGGCCGGGTTACTAGCGATGTTTATCCTGCCGATGCTAGGGCTCAGAGTGATTGTGCCAGGGCTTGTCCCGCACTTCTTTACGGGTGCAGCTGCAGGGGTATTTGGAAACGCAACAGGTGGAAGACGCGGGGCAATAGTTGGAGCATTTGCTAACGGCCTGCTGATTAGCTTTCTACCGGCGTTACTCTTACCTGTCCTTGGTTCCTTGGGCTTCCAAGGAACGACGTTTGGAGATGCTGACTTTGGTATTGTAGGGATTATTCTGGGCAATATCATTTCATTTTTTCGATAAGGGGTTATCTTGATTAGGACCAATTCCATAGAGCTTAAAGACAGCCTATGTCTTTTGTTGGACGTAGGCTGTCTTTGTATATCGTAGAGTCAATGCTCCTATTTTAAATGAGTGGAGCATAGCCAAGTTGATGCAGCGTATTCGCTATCACTTCATAGCCCTTTGCATTAGGGTGTACTCGATCCTGTGAAAGCAGTTCACGTTCATTTCCTTTAAAAGCAGAAAAAACATTGGCAACGCGTATATTTTTGTTGGAGAATCCATGTAGCCCACTATTAAAAGCTTGAACCCATTTATCCCCTAACGCAATTTCAGGAAGAGGATTGTATAAACCTAGCAAACGTATGATATAGGGCTTAGCTTGAGTGGCTTTTATAGTGGAAATAATGGTTAGCATTTTAGCAACGGCTGCTTGGCTTTCAGATAAAGCTTGGGTAAACCTACTTTTATCCTTCGTTTGAAGATAATGTTTAGCTGCAAGAATTAAATCATTTCCACCAGCACTAATTGTTATGATTGAGGCGTGCTTAATAGCTTGCTCAGCCTGGTAAGAGTCGAGAAATGTGGCAATTTCACCAGCCGTTGCTCCAGATCTGGCATAGATACGTCCAATTACCCTCCTCTGTAGTTCTGTTTCTGCCAAACACCTATACCTTTGAACAAACCCTGGTGCATATCCCGCACCTACTCCAAGCGTCAATGAATTTCCAAAAGCAACGTAAAGAAGACGCTGATTTTCTGTTTCCTTCTGAACACTCACGTCTATCACCTCACCTGATTTCAAACATGGTTTACTATTTCATATTCAGCAATAGACTTTTCTGGTACTAAGCACAGGGGATGGTCGACATAGCATTTTTAACCAAATTCACTCTAAATAGTGAATATTCGTATAGCATGTTAACATGAAGCTTGATTAACGGATTGTTTACGAAAGCTTAAAGGTATAATGATATACTAAATAGATAGTAGTGGTCGAAAACAACTAGACAGACAGGAGGATATAAAAAGATATGGATACGAAGAGTGGGATAGGATTTGATCATGTGGCTATAAAAAATGTAAATATAGAAGCTGCAGATATAGAAACAATTATTTTAGATATGGATGGAACGCTACTTGATGAGGAGAATCAAGTGACAGATGAAGTTAAGAACTACTTAATGGAGCTAAGGGCAAGAGGAATGTATGTATTTATTGCGACGGGAAGAACGATTAATGAAATCAAGGACATTTGCCCTCCTGACCTAAAAGTAGATGGTATGGTAACAGCCAATGGAATGGCTGTATTTATTAAGGATCAGAAGCAAATTGAACACTTTTTACCTTCACAGCTTATTCAAGAGGTCATTGATCAAGCAGGTGAGCGTGGAATTTTTTATGAAATTCATCCAGAGCATGGTCGTGGTTACGCTTTAAGTAGAGATAAAGGCTACATGGAAAAAATGCTTGAAGCAAGACCGGCAACTGTAAATGAAAATGAATGGTTTTCCTTGGTTCGTTCTATAAAGGATGAAATAGCCTGGAAGGACAAGCTTGAGCCTGAAAAGCTGACAAAGATTTATTTCTTCAGCCCTAACTTAAGCGTGATTCAGGTTTGGCAGGAAAAGCTGGAGGAGATCAAGGCTAGAATACCTTTTTCTACTTTTTCATCGACAAAGCATAATGTTGAGATTATGGTTGATGGCGTATCGAAGGCAACAGGAATTAAGTATATTTTAAAGCATTATGGACTTTCTGCTAAGCATGCACTTGCCATTGGAGATGGAGAAAATGACTTACCTATGTTTGGTTTAGTTTCTCATCCTGTGGCTATGAAAAATGCTCCTGAGCATGTAAAGGAGCACACACAGATCGTGACTGACTTTTCTCATCAAGAAAACGGAGTGTATCACTTTTTGAAGAAATGCTTCAGTTAAGTAAGAAGTAAAAAAGATTTTGTAACACTAAAGGAAAAATATGAAATAAACTAAAAGGAGTAACTTTACCTGTCAGCATTGACTGGTTTAAAGAACTCCTTTTTTAATCTATCTATTCATTTCAAGCTCTTGAATAGCCTTCTCTAATCTATGTAAGCCTTCCT
Source organism: Bacillus horti (assembly GCF_030813115.1). NCBI lineage: Bacteria > Bacillati > Bacillota > Bacilli > Caryophanales > Bacillaceae > Caldalkalibacillus > Caldalkalibacillus horti. The sequence goes on from NZ_JAUSTY010000012.1 coordinate 81,240, forward strand.
CTAAAATGGATCTGCTGCAGGCTACATTAATTCTTGTAAAGCCTTCACCTTCTACACCGAAGATGTATCCTTCGTTAAAGGCTACTTTGGCTTGCTGTCTAGTAAATTTCTCAAGCTCCTTAAAGCTCAAACCTAGTGCCCGGCAATCAATCCAGACTAGATATGTTCCTTCGGGCTTCATGACATTTAATTGTGGCAGACGTTCTTCGATAAAATGGATTAGAAAGTCAACATTTCCTTGGAGGTATTCTAAACATTGCTCCAACCACTCCTCACCGTACTTATAGGCAGCCTCTGTAGCAACAGCCCCAAACGTATTCGTTAGCTCAATAAATTGAGCAGCTAATGTTTTTCTGAAGGCACTGCGTAGCTTTGAACTAGGAATAATGATGTTGGCTGCTTGTAGTCCAGCTAAATTAAACGTCTTACTCGGAGCGGTACAAACAATTGTATGTTGGGTTAATTCCTCTGAAAGTGTCATCATTGGAGTGTGAGTGTGACCAGCATATACTAGATCACAGTGAATTTCATCAGAAATGATTAACACACCATACTCCAAGCAAATGTCTCCCAATTCCTTAAGCTCTTCCTTACTCCATACTCTTCCACCAGGGTTATGAGGATTACATAGAATAAACAGCTTCACTTGGTGCTCATCTAGCTTTCTACGTAGATCATCAAAATCCATTTTATATTGACCATCCTCTAGCTTAAGAGGATTATTCAAAACTTCACGATCGTTTCTTTCGATCACATAACTGAATGGATGATACACAGGAGGCTGAATCAATACCTTATCACCAGGCTCCGTATAAGTTTGAACTAATAAACTGAGAGCCGTTACAACTCCTGGACAATGCAAAATCCAATCTTTTTCAATGCTCCAGTGATGTCTTTTTTCAAACCAATCAATGATTGCTTGATAATACGCCTCAGTGCGGATCGTATAACCAAATACTCCGTGCTCGGCTCTTTTCTTCATAGCCTCTATGACAGGATCCGGTGCTTTGAAATCCATATCAGCTACCCATAACGGGAGAATTTCCTTATCCCCAAAATGTTTTTCCACTCCATCCCATTTCACGGAAGCGGTTTGTAGACGGTTTACTGTTTCGTCGAAGTTGTAACGCATATATGTCCCTCCATTTCTATTGTTTTAAGTAGTGTATTAAAAGCTAACTATGAAATATAGTTATCCTATCTATTCTTACAAATTCTTGATCTTTAAGCCTGATAATTGACCAAACTACTCTACTTAGTATATCTAAATACCTTAAGTTAGCCAATTCATCTTGCCCTAGATCCAATTTTTATCTTTAAGCATTTTGTCTTATTTCCACGGAAATAGAAGAAGTCGGATGTTCTCAAATCGACAAAAATGATAGACTAGAAATAATAGTTTCGTTTATTGAATTTCCGCACATTGAAATAAGGAAGGAGCTTATATGTCACAATACCCGTATGTTACTGTTTTTGATTTTGAAACGTCAGGGCTTGATCCACAAAGGGATAGAGTGATAGAGATAGCCGCCATTCGCTGTAAAGATGATAAGGTTATTAGTGAATTTTCTACTTTAATCTATTTTGACGGAAAGCTAGCCCCCAAGATTGTCGAGCTGACAGGCATCCAAGATGAGGATTTACAGGATGGGCTAACAGAGGATACCTCCTTTCGAATCCTAAATCGGCTGTTGAAGGATAGTTTATTGGTAGCTCATAATGCAGCGTTTGACTTGGCCTTTTTACACTATACATTCATGAGACTGGCAAACCGTAGCTTTACTAACCCATTTGTTGATACGTTAACAATTAGTAGAGAATTACTCTACTATCCCCATACGTTAAAGGATACTTGTGATCATTTTGCTGTTACGTTAGAGGGAGCTCACAGAGCTATGAATGATGTGCACGCTTGTTGGGAAGTTTTTAAACGCTTTTCTCAGGAAGTAGATATGAATACATACGTGAACAAATTGTCTTATCTTAAAAAATATGGTCCTCCTAAATGGACCCCCGATTATGCGACTCTAGTACCTACTGAAAATCGATACAAGCCTCGCTAAGGAATACATAAGATGAAGAATGAATACAAAGTGGATATCCCGGAAGAGCAGTAGTGAATACAACAGTTTACATCATACAAAAAAGCCACTGCCATCCATTTAATATGGAATGAAGGGAAGTGGCTTATTCACGCAATCACACGAATCCTTGCTCTAACGGTCAAAACTGCACCTTAGAAGTGGAAGGCAGAAGTGGAAGACAGAGAAAAGAAGCTATTCCTTACAAGAAGCTTGACTTGACATTCAATTAGCTGGTTTAAAGTATAACAAGCTAACATGCTTGTTTCTGGACGAAAGATTTCGTCAACTCAAAAAAACTCTTAACAGCTGGGGATAAACGTTTGAAGGAACTGGAAGCAACACCTATCGTTCTATACACTTCTTCGCCAACATAAGCGGTCCTAATTTTATCCATCTGCTTTGGTAAGGTTAATTCTGGCATAATGCTTATTCCAAGCCCTGCTTGGACCAACGCAACAATAGTATGGGCATCTCTTATTGTAAAAAGTGTATTAGCTTGCACATTTGCTTCTTTAAACAGCTTTCTGAGGTGCTCATCACACCCTTTTTTAGGCATAATAAAAGGTTGTACTCCAATTTGTTCAATGGATGGATCTTGCACCTCAGAAAGAAAATGCCCATCCGGGAGAAGTAACACTAAACGATCTTTTTTCAAAGGGTGGAAATCTAGAGAAAGCTTTTCTTCTTCAAGGATAAACCCCAAATCCACGGTTCCATCAGCGATCCACTCCTTAATTTCCTGGTACTCGCCCTCTAATAATTCAATGTCGATTTGAGGATGGTTTTTCTGAAATTGCCCTATGATCCCTGGTAACCAATGAATAGAAACACTCTCAAAGGTGCCAATACGCACCTTACCACCTTGTAATCCCATGATATTGTCTGCTTCTTGCTGCATTAGGTCAGTTTGATGCAAGATATGACGTATATAAGTGAGCATTTTTTCTCCATTAGCCGTCATTCTTGTACCCGAGCGGTTACGTATAATTAAATGAAATCCTAAAGTAGACTCCAAACCTGCAATCGCGTGGCTCACTGCGGATTGTGTTAGTCCCAATTCCTCAGCTGCTTTTGTAAAACTTCCTGTTTCCACTACTTTTACGAAAACCTGCATCTGGATAATAGTCATGATCTCACCAACTTTAATTAATATAATTCATATATATAATTATAAAGATTCATTTTACTAATGCAACAAAAAAGCTGTATGCTAAAAGTAACTCAAACAAAGTAGGATGGTGATTATTGATGAACAAGTCTTCGGGCTACAGCATGGGTATTACCTATACCATTGCAGCATATGCTGCTTGGGGTACCCTTCCACTTTATTGGTATTTACTCAAGGAGCTACCGGCAATCGAGGTATTTGCCCATCGTATACTCTGGTCCTTTGTTTTCGCATCAGTTATATTGTTTGTCATTGGGGGTTGGAAGCATTGTAAGCAGATATTGCTTAGTGGGGCAAAAACATTTTGGATGTTCATTGCTGCCATTCTTATTAGTACAAACTGGTTACTTTTTATTTGGGCAGTATCCTCGAGTCATGTGATTGAAGCAAGTCTTGGGTATTATATAAGTCCGCTTTTTAGTGTTATTTTAGGAATCATTTTTTTGAGAGAGAAGCTGGATCTCTGGAAAAACATTTCCTTATTGCTTGCCATTGGCGGTGTTGTGGTTATCATGTTTCAATTGGGAGGGATCCCCTGGATTTCGATTGTTATTGCTTCGTCCTTTGCCTTATATGGCTTAGTTAAGAAGCTTGTGAAAGTAGAATCTATAGCCTCAGTGACCCTAGAAACTATGTTCATTTTACCTATTGTTCTGTTCTATCTCTTCTATATTGGGAGAACTGGAGATAGTTCTTTTGGGCATTTATCTCTTCCTGTTACAATACTCTTGATCGGAGGTGGTGTTGTGACTGCATTGCCACTGGTATGGTTTGCAAAAGGAGCTCAACAGGTCTCATTAACCACATTAGGCTTTCTCCAATATATTAATCCGACACTTCAACTTCTCGTAGGTGTTTTTATCTTTCAGGAAACATTTACAAGGACACATTTTATGGGGTTTTCATTGATTTGGTGTGCACTACTCCTTTTTTCATTTTCACAATTGAACCTTATGCAGCGTTTAAAGGCAGAACCAATTAAAAAAGTAGTGTAGAAAAGTAGAAAATATGGAGATAGATACAATGAAGGTGGTGGGAGAATGTCTAGATTAGTAGAAAACTATAATGTATCCTTTGAACTATTCATCATCCTGTCTAAAACGTCTAAATTCATCATGGACCTAGCTAAGAAAGATATGAAGAAATATGATATGTCTCCTTCTGAGTTCATGATTCTAGAGGTTTTATATACAAAGGGTTGTGTCCCTTTACAGCAGGTTTGGCAAAGCAATCTTGTTTCTAGCGGGAGTATTACCTATAACATCGATAAACTTGAGGAAAAAGGATTACTACTACGTATTCCTTCTAAAGAGGATAGAAGAGTTATATATGCTAAACTTACAGAAAATGGGCATAATTTTTTTGATCATATTTTTCAGAAGCATAGCGCTGGGCTTCATTCTATATTATCCAGTTTAAATGATGATGAAAAACAACTGGTTATCCATCTACTGAAGAAATTGGGCCAGTTGGAGGAAGGGTGACTTCACCCCTCCGATCTAAAATGTCTATCTAACAAAAATGATAATAAGCACGGTGAACAGGATGATCCCTCCGAGAGAAATCCAAGCTAATGGTCGAGCAAAATTAACGGTCCAGCCTACACCAAAGCGTTTCTCAACAAATGTGGCAGGGTCCTTAGGATTAAAGTAAATCACGCCAAGCTTCCAGTAGCGATCTTCATCAATACTTTCAACACCAGCTGTTCCGTTATTGCTAGATATCCTTACTCTGCTTCCGCCTTGTCCTACCTTAACTGATAACCAGATCGTATAGATCATGATAATGGCCACAAAAAAGATTAGAAAGATAGATATAATCAAGTAACTGAAAGAGAAAAGCTGACTTAGTAAAGAGAAGCTGAACAAGCTAATGGTTAAAAAGCCCATGATAATCGTGAAGCGAGACCAGTGCTGTCTAAAAATAATATTCTGTTGTTTTGATTTTTCTGGCTGTGCGGCGTCCAACTGCTGCTTACTAGCTCCTATAATGTAATTAATGAATATGAACAACACAAGCATAAAAAATTGGATAGCGACAGGCCACAACACATTAGTTGGTGTTTTCTGAATGGTATTTGTAGGGTTTCCACTAAAGTCATATTGCATGACGATTTCATTAGGAAATCGATCATAAAGAAAAACAGCCATACCTAACGTCACTAAAATCAATAAGAAGTGAGGGATAAACCACAGGCTTGAGTAGGTTAGCTTTTGACTTCGAAAGTTCGAATCGATCACAACCACTTGTTTTGGTGAACTCCAGTTATGAATAGCTTTAAGCTCCTTCATTTTTCTATGGTGAAGATAATACACGACAAATGATAGAGAGCAAAAAAGTGGAATGGTGATTCCTATGCTTAAAGCTAGCTGTTGCTCCGTTAAGCTGCCTGCAAATACAAGAACCGTTAGAGTAATGACTATCCAGAGTAGTAGATTAATCCATGTATACGACCATCTTAATTTCTTTAGTTCAGGTATTGAATAAATGGATTCACTAATGGAAATACCAAAGCTTTCTGTTTTTCTTGTGAAAAAGGGGATAAAAGAAAGCGTTAATCCTACGGGTATAAATAAGATAAAAAGCATAGCATACATGATCCAGTTTTCCATCGTTTATTCCTCCTTTTGAGTAACCAATTCTTGATACAAGCTACGGCATAGCTTCAAGAATTCTTCTTCATCAACCTGCCTACAGATCGATTCAGCAACCATTGGTCTTAGCTGCTCATGAAGCTTTTGATAGTAGAATTCGTCTGCAGCAGGCATTGGGGTAGGTGATACAATGGCTCCCTTTTGACGATGAACCTGCAGGAAGCCCTCTTGTTTTAGATAGTTATAAGCTTTATTAACGGTGTGCAAATTAATACCTAAGTCAGCCGCTAGGGAACGGACAGATGGAAGCTCTTCAGCTGGAGCGAGCCTACCAGTCGCTATCCCTTCAATTATTTGATTCGCTAATTGAGTATAAATGGGCGTTTCTAGTTGAGGATTAATATGAATCAGCATAAGATCACCTCTCTTTGAACTATCTGTTATATATAGTATATAACAGATAGTATGAACGTGCAACTCCAAATTTCTTGAAGGTATTTAAAGGAGCTGTAAAAGAGAAGAAGTGCAGGGGAGGAGGTAAATATGGATAACAAAAAACTCGTCTGACCAGCTTAAACAAACAACCTAGTCAAACGAGAACCTTATTACGCTTATTTATTTGTATTGCTGTGTAAAGTTGCATTCTACTTATGCATTTACTTTAGTGCTGAGTACGAAGCTTACCCTTCATCCTTGTGGCAAACATCTCAAGTAAGATAGCGAAGAATAGAATGAAGTACGTAATCGTACCAATTTCCCGAATATCATAATAGAACGCACTAGCCATAAACATGTCAAAGCCAATACCGCCTGCTCCAGCAGCTGCTCCCATAGCTATAGCCACACCGAAGTTAATTTCAAAGCGCAAGAATGTCCAAGAAATAATATATGTGATGGAGGAGGGAAGGACCGCCTGAAAAACAATCTGCCACCAATTTGCTCCACTACCCTTCAGGGCCTCAATAACTCCCGAGTCCAGCTCTTCAAAGGACTCCGAATAAACCTTAATTAAATAACCTACGGAGTGGAACGTCATACCTATAACAGCGGCCACACTTCCAAGACCAGCAGCAATGGCAAAGATTAATACCCAAAGGACGGTAGGAACAGCTCGAATAAACGCAATAATCCCTTTAATCGCATTAGAAACATATTTGTTAGATAGGTTCTGAGCCGCAAATAGTCCTCCGAATAGAGCGATGATGGCTCCAAGCAAAGTAGTAAGCATAGCCAGAGCTAGAGTGATCAATACTTGATATAGCCCTTCCCAGAATGTAAAGTGCTGAAAGTGTGCTTCCGTAAACATTACTTTAAAGTTAACCAATGTCGATAGCAGTCCGTCCAATAGCGTGATATTTCTATAGTCAAACGTATAGAAGCCATATACGGTTAGCAAGCCTAGAACCAATAACGTAACCTGAGTGACGAATCTTGCTTTTGTAAAGGGCTTACTCTTAATTCGCCTAGACGGTTGCTCAAGGAGTACTCCACTTGATTTATGCTCAGACACTATAGAATCACCCTTCTTACGTAATTTGAAATAATCTCAATAGAAATAATGGATAGTACAATCGTAATAACGACCAAGCTAGCGGCACTATAATTTAAACTTTTATAATAAAGGTCGAAGGAAAAACCAATTCCTGTTCCCGTTAAAATACCGACTAATGTTGCGCTACGAATATTTGTTTCAACCATAAATAAGATCCAGCTAATTAACTGTGGGCTACTTGAAGGCATCACGGAATTAGAAATAATAGAAAAATAGCTTGCCCCCGTAGCTCGTAGCGCTTCAACAGAGCTATTACTTACCTCGTCAATGGATTCCATAAACGCACGTGTTAAAAAACCAAAAGAAACAAAAAACAGAGCAAAATATCCTGTCAATGAGCTTTGCCCAAAGGAAAACAATAGAATTAACGACCAAGCTGCAACGTCAATATTCCTAAATAAAGTAGCAATTCCACGACTAATTACAGCTAGAAAGTTGTTTGTCCTTGTTGTTTGTGAGCCAAATATGGCAAAAAGCAGAGCAAATATGGCGGCAACCGTTGTTGCGGCAATGGAGAGCAGAATGGTTTCAATAAGCTTCTCCATAATACGTGGTAGCCGTTCAAGGGATTTTGCATCGGGATAAAAATGACTTACTCCCCATTCAAACGCCTTAGGAATAGAAGTAATTCCTTGAATCACATCAAATTCTGTAAGAATCATAGATCCATATGTGATACCTATAATAGCAGCAATGACTAGTAATGTGTTTCTTCTCTTTTTAGCGAAAAAATCAGACGGCGTTTTTGGCATTGTTTTCTCCTGCTTTTCCTACTTCTTCTACATCAATAATTAATTCTCCCATTTGTGAGCCGTAAATCTCATGGATCTGTTCCATCGTAATTTCTTTAGGAGAACCATCATAAACAATTCGTCCTTTGCTCACGCCAATAATTCGATCTGAATACTTCAAAGCAACATCCACCTGGTGCAGGTTGACCAGTACGGTAATCCCCATGTTTGTCGAAATGTTTCTTAAGTGATCCATTATCGTTTTTGAGGCATTAGGGTCAAGAGAGGCAATAGGCTCATCACAAAGAAGCATCTTTGGATTTTGAATTAAAGCTCTAGCTATACCAACTCTTTGCTTCTGCCCACCGCTTAACTGATCACTTCTTTTATAAATCTGCTCATCCAGACCAAGAGTGCCTAGAAGCTCCACCGCTTGATTTTTTTCTTCATTATTGTATAAACCTAAAGCACCAGCCAATGTTGATTTATAGCCTAGTCTTCCGTGAAGCACGTTCTCAATTACACTAAGACGATTTACTAAATTATAATGCTGGAAAACCATGCCGATCTTGGTTCTAAGCTGTCGTAAGCCTTTTTTATTTAGGGATAATACGTTATCTCCATCAAACTGAATTTCTCCATCACTTGCCTGAATCATTCTGTTAATACAACGAAGGAGAGTTGATTTTCCCGCTCCAGATGGACCAATAACGGAAACGAACTCTCCCTCTTGTACAGAAAAGTTGACATCAGCTAAAGCTACAGTATCAGAGCCATACTGCTTGGAAACGTTTTTGAATTCTAATAATGTAGTCATGGACAACTCCCTTCCTATTCTAGAGTAAATTGTTCTAGGCAAAATTAGGGGGAGGGATCGGCTTATGTAACCTTAGATGCTTAGCATCTAGCCGACCCCCAAAGCTTAACTGTATGAATTAATTAGATAATTCGCGAATTGGGTTAAACCATGCATCTTCAACTTGAATAAAACGCTCATCAGCTGATTTGCTAAACAATCCAGTTGCTCCTGTGTCTCTAGGAACAAAGATTTGTTCATTATTAGCTGCCTCATCAGATGTAAATGCTGCTACAATCGCTGCAAAGTCAGCATCACTTACATTATCTCTGTTTGCAACAAATGGAGCGTTAAGTACAGGAGTTACAGAGATAAGAACGAATTCTTCTCCAGGAATCGTGTTAAACGGTTCTGCAGCATCAGCTCTAACACCGTAGACAGATCCAGGTCTATTTTCTTCACCTTCTAAAAGCTCTACATAGTTGTTCACACATGTATCACAAAACGCGGCAATGTCTACACGATCTGTTAGAAGGTTAACAGCTGATCCTTGGTGAGAACCACCGTAGGATACTTCAGAGAAGAAGTCCCCACCTTCAAGTAAATCATCGGATGTTAAATCCTTGAACTCATCTGTATTACTGAAATAATCTACAATTCCAGTTGATGGAACGACAAATCCAGAGGTTGAGCTGTTAGAAACAAAGGAGAACCTTTTATCTACTATATTTTCAATGGAGAATTGATCCCCATCTTTATATTGATCTTCATTTCCTTTTTTCACAGCTAGCCAGCTGTAATAAACAGCATCATCAAGCGTTCCAGATGAACCACTTGGAACAGCAATTGGAAGAACATTACTATTTCTATTATTTGCTTCAATGTATCCTACCGCACCCATAAATGCTAGATCAGCATTTCCGTTAGCAATAGTTTCAATAGCGATGATGTAATCAGTTGTTGTTCTGTGCTCGACTGTTTTACCAGTTGCATCCTCAACTAGTTCTGCAATCGCATCACGCGCATCCTTCAAGTCTGCTCCAGATTCATTTGGGTACCAAACGATTGTTATTGTACCACCTTCCTCTGCTGCAGGAGTTTCAGCTCCTGTAGAAGGATTTTCTTGTTGAGAATTGTTGCCTGATGGTTCATTTGCTCCTGTATCAGAAGAACTAGAACATCCAGCAAGTAGAGCAAAGCTTGCTAACACCGCAAATACAAAAAATAAGTAAGATCTTTTCATGTGAAGTCTCCCCTCTTTTTCTAAGCATCAATTAGTTTTTTTACAAGAAATAATGCTTATTCGGTTTCCATAATAAACAACAATGTTTAATCCAGTTTTAAGGAACCATAGTGAAATTGTAAACTTTTTGAAAAGGGATTCCCCTTGTATATGGCTTTTTCTTTCTACCACTAAAAGCGTAAAATCACATGAGTTGAGGCACAAAATCAGCTTAGAGTACAACCTATGTAAAGAAAATTTGGATTTTAAAATGTAAAAATGATGACTGTCCCCTTTACGTAACAATGTCGTAGTTAAAAAAATTTACAAATTTTCAATCATTTTTTACATCTCCTTAACCATGTGAACTTGTTGATAAGTTAGATTTGAAATAAGCAAGAGGACTTAAGTGTGAGAGGGGGATGTGAGGGTGAAAACGCAGGATGATGGTGTGCTTCATTTGGAGATAGCCGAGTATTTGATTAAGCAAATTCGCCAGGGTGTTTTTTCAGAGAATCAAAAAATTCCTTCTGAAAATGACCTTTGTAGACAGTTTCAAGTCAACCGTCACGTTGTTAGGCAAGCTATTGCTAGAATGACGAACTTGGGCTGGGTTACACCTGTTCAAGGAAGAGGGTGCTACGTCAACCAACTGGTTGAGCCCATTCAGTATGTTCTTTCATCACAAACACGATTTTCTGAGAACATGGAAAGCCAAGGACTACCCTACACCGCTAAATTACTAAGCTGGGAGGAAGGGATTGCCGGTGATGAAGAGCGAGCTAATTTAGAGCTTGCTGAAGGAGCCCGGGTATACAGGCTAGAGATTATGCGTTCAACTGATGATAATCCTCTTTCTGTTACCTCTACCGTATTGCCAAAGGAAGAGTTCCCCGATTTGGAGACACATCTGACTAACTTTAGCTCTTTATATCGCATTTTTATAGAACAGTACCGCTTTCGTCCCATTCGAAAAAAATCTATTGTTCAAGCGTGTTTACCTCTATTAAAAGACGCAAAGCTATTGGACATCCCGGAAAGTGTACCCATAGTACAGATTGAAAGCCTGATGAATCATCCTGGAGGAGCTCCAATTGAATACAGTGTAGCCAGAATTCGGGGAGATCGACATAAATACATGATTGAGTTTTAGCTAGTAATTATACTAGTAGATTAAATAAACAGAAATAGGAAGATGTACAGAACAGGAAGGAGAAGCTATGAAAAAAGCGAGATTGACCAAGATATTAATTGAAGCAGAACGTAACGTATTGTCACAATATGCTGGACAAATTGAAAAAGTAGCAAAGGTTAAGGTTGAAGCTCCACCAACAACAGGATTAGTAATGACCAAAACGCGCGATTCGGTTTCACAGACCCCCTTTTACTTAGGAGAGGTATTAGTGACAGAATGTACAGTTTCTATTGATGGTATGTTTGGCATGGGTGTAATCATGGGGGATGACTTCGAGCGTTCCTATCAGTTGGCCGTTATAGATGCAGCCTATAATGCGGGGCTGCCACTTACTTCTAGCTGGGAGGATGAGCTAGTACAGGTGGAAAAGGATAATAACAATAGAAAGCTACAGGAATGGGCTAAGCTAGCTCAGACTCGAGTTCATTTTGACACGATGGAGGATTACAATGACAAAAGCTGAGATGATCGATTTTAGTATGGTTTATGATACCCAGTACATTTTCAGAAAGCTATTAGATTGTGCAGCAAGACCTGGTACCATTCACAACCTATACAATTCGATTAAAATGCTAGATCATCAAGCAGACCTTCCTCCTGCCATAGCGGGTATAGCGTACACCTTGCTCGATCGAGAGGTTACGTTTTGTGTTTCTGGAGCTAAGCAGCAGCTGGTGGAGCAAAGCTTACAATGGAAGACGTTTAGCAAACCTTCTGAGCTGGAACAGGCTGACTTTGTTTTTGTTCTAGAGACTGAACTGGATGAACAAGAAGTGGGTGTAATCATGCAGCAAGTGAATGGAGGGACATTGATTGATCCTCATACAAGTACAACTATGGTTCTGCTTGTCCAAGAGTTATCTTCTTCAACAGGAGAAGCTTATGGGCTTCGTCTACGTGGACCAGGCATTCAAGAAAGTACGTCGTGTAGCGTAACCGGCTTGAATTGGAAGTGGATGGAGGAAAGGGCTATCCGTAATCAAGAATTTCCTTTAGGTATCGATATGATCCTAGCTACAGCTGAGGGTGATGTAATGGTTTTACCGAGAACGACATCTGTTGAAAGAGAGGATCAATAACATGGGGTACGTTGCCGTAACAGGTGGTCAGAAGGCGATAGAAGGAGCGGAAAAGCTTGTTCACTTATATCGCTTACAGGCAGCTAAGCAAGCTTTACCAACAGAAGAAATTAGGAGCCAAATGAGACTACTTATTGACCGAGTAATGGGAGAAGGTGGGCTGTATGCGCCAGGATACGCCTCTTTAGCCTTGAAGCAAGCTGAAGGTGATCCATCAGAGGCAGCCTTTTTATTGCGAGCCTACCGTTCAACCCTACCAAGGAATCATTATTCTTTAACGGTTGAGCCAGGAAATATGCGTGTTATACGCCGAATTTCCTCTGCTTTTAAGGATATTCCCGGAGGGCAGCTATTAGGTCCTACTTATGATTATACACATCGTTTGTTGAACTTTGAGCTAAGGCAGGAGGATCAGCAGGCCATTATAAGCTTTTTACAGGAGTTAGAGATTGACATAGAGTCTGAGGAAACGCTTGATTCTTTTCCAAAGGTGGTTGAATTGTTAAAAGATCAAAAGCTAATGGCCGATCGTCAAGCTGTAGAGGACGAACCGTTTGATGTCACAAGAGAAAAGCTATCGTTCCCACTTCCACGTTCAGCAAGGCTTCAGCTATTGGCTAGAGGGGAAACGGGCGCGATGACCGCTTTTGCTTACAGCAGTATGCGAGGGTACGGAGCTGTCCATCCCACTATTGGTGAGTTAAGAGTAGGGTACACGGATGTATATATCCCTTATCCATATGGTAGTGGAAAGGATGAGGAGGACTCTATTTATATCGGTGAAATGCTGTTAACCGAGGTAGAAACGATTAATTCCTTTACTCAGAACGATCAAGGAGACGTTGAGTTTATGCTAGGCTACGGATTAACGATGGGACAGAATGAGGTCAAAGCTATTTCTATGGCTATATTGGAAAGAAGCTTAGATACGCAGGGACATTCACCAACACAGGATGAAGAGTTTGTTTTGCTGCATATTGACAGTGTTGAGGCACATGGCTTTGTTTCCCATTTGAAAATGCCTCATTATATTACCTTCCAATCTTCACTTGACCGCATCCGTCAAGCGCAGAATACAGGAAAACATCAAGCACAGAATGTGGGAAAGGATGAACAGCATGTTTCAGCAGACTGAGCAAAAGTACAATTACGCTTTTTTAGATGAAGGATCAAAGAGAGAAATACGAAGAGCTACTCTTAAAGCTATCGCTATTCCAGGCTACCAGGTACCTTTTGCCTCTAGAGAAATGCCCATTGGAAGAGGATGGGGAACAGGAGGACTTCAATTGACCCTGTCTCTAATTGGAGAAGCAGATTGCTTGAAGGTGATCGATCAAGGGCATGACGATAGCGTGAATGCGGTCAGTATTAAACGCCTCGTGCAAAGCTGTACGAATGTAGAAACGACTGATAGCACGGCTGATGCAACTTTAATCCAGACGAGACATCGTGTCCCGGAGAGACCGTTACGTGCAGACCAAATTCTAGTGCTACAAGTTCCCTTACCAGAGCCGCTCCGACGAGTGGAAGCAAAGGAGCAAGAAACGAAACGTTTACATGCTGAAATGGACTATAGCAGTATGTGGCTGCGCCTGTACGAGGATATTGTGAAGTGGGGAAAAATTACGATTGGTGCTGACTATCCAAGTATGGCTCATGATCGGTACATCTTTAATCCAAGCCCTATTCCACGCTATGACTTATTAAAGCTTAATCAATCTGAAGGACTTTATCTGTTCGGAGCAGGTCGGGAGAAAAAAATCTATGCCATACCTCCCTACACCTCTGTTACTCCTCTTCAATTTGAGGATTACCCGTTTGAGGTTGAAGCGTTTGATGGGCAGTCCTGTCATTTATGCGGAAGTACGGATACTTTCCTTGATGAGATCTATAGTGATCAAACAGGAAGAAAGCTGTATCAATGCTCCGATACGTCATACTGTGTTGAAAAACAAAGGTAAAGGAGTTCATCGTTATGCAGGATACTATTAGGTCTACAGTGACGGAACAGCCACAGTTGAAGGTACAGCATCTGAACAAGAGATATGGAAAGGGCTGCTCCCGATGCACAGACCCTACCTTCCTTGCTGAAGAAGGTCAGCGCTGTCCGCATTGTGGCAGTGTTTGGGCGTGTATAGATGTTAATTTTGATCTATATCAGGGGGAAATCTTAGGAATCGTTGGTGAAAGTGGATCAGGAAAGAGTACTTTGGTGAAATGTCTATATTTTGATGATCAGATTACCTCAGGGTCAGCTCATATAGCAGCGTACAAAAATGGTGAGCTTGATATATTTAGTGAGTCCGCTCAGCAAAAGAGATATATTCGTAACCATCTGCTAGGAATGATCTATCAAAATCCATGGCTTGGATTAAAAATGTCCTTCTCCAGTGGAGGAAATATCGCCGAGAAGCTGATTGCTTCAGGCTCCTATCACGTTGGAAGCATTCGAGCAAGAGCAACAGAGCTACTAGAGCATGTAGAGATCCCTATTTCTAGGATAAATGAACAGCCGAAGAATTTTAGTGGGGGAATGCAACAAAGAGTGCAAATCTCTAAAGCTTTAGCTAATAACCCACCCATTTTACTGCTTGATGAGGTTACAACAGGCCTAGATTTGTCTGTTCAAGCTAGGGTGCTCGACCTAATACGCAATATTCAGCGTCAATTCAATGTAGGAATGATCCTTGTTTCTCATGACCTAGGTGTCATTCGAATGCTTGCTGATCGAACAATGGTCATGAAAGGTGGGAGGGTAATCGAGCAAGGGTTAACCGATCAAATTTTGGAGGACCCTCAGCATGCTTACACACAGAAGCTAGTTCATTCTCTATTATCGTAAAAAGACTTTTAACCTAGGTAACCTTATAAGACAGGCAAAATAAGCATATGAGGTGAAAGATGACAATGTCCATCCTTATTTATAACGCTCAGATCGTGACACCAACAAAAGTCATTCAGAACGGTTCCATACTTATTGAAGAGGATCGCATTATAGCCATTGAAGAAGGACTTATCCAAAGCTCTGTTCAACCAACAGAATGTATCGATGTACATGGAAGCTATGTCCTGCCGGGGTTAGTTGATTCACACAGTGATGCCATTGAAATGGAGCTTGAGCCTAGACCAAGCAGCGCCTTTCCGATGGAGGTATCCTTTTACGAGCTAGAGAAAAAGCTTGTTGGAGAAGGGATCACCACGATCTATCACTCCTTGTCTTTACTTGATGAGGACGCTAAAAAATGGGTCAGACAAAACAGAACGGTTTTAAACACCATTAAGGAAATCCATGGGCTAGCACAGGGAGAGTTTTTAATTCGCCACAAGATTCACTTACGCTATGAAATCACGAATGTAACGGCACTTGAGGATGTAAAAGAGCTCCTTAGAAATGGTCATATCCACCAGCTATCCTTTATGGACCATACTCCAGGTCAGGGGCAATTTAGAGACATTGAAATTCATAGAAAACTGTTGATGGAGCATCGCCATTTCAGTGAGACGGAGGCTAATGAAATTATAGAGGCACACAGGACACAGCAAAAGCTAGACCCGAAACTGATTCAAGATTTGGCTGACCTTGCTTTAGAGCACGGAATACCTGTTGCCTCTCATGATGATGATACGGTCGAAAAGCTAGAGGTTGTTAAGGACTGGCATGCAGTCATTTGTGAGTTCCCTATTGAGCTTGCGGTGGCCAAAAAAGCAAAGGAAATGGGCTTGTCTGTTGTGATGGGTGCACCAAATGTCATGCTAGGGAAGTCACATAGTAATAATCTATCAGCTATGGAAGCCATTCATGAGAATGTGGTAGATATACTGTGCTCAGACTATTATCCTTCGTCTCTACTACATGCTGCTTTTAAGCTCTATTCCACAGGACTTCCTCTTCAACAGGCGGTCAATCTAGTGTCCTTACACCCAGCTAAAGCGTTACACATTGAGGGTCATGTTGGATCACTTGAGATCGGGAAAAAGGCTGATCTGCTCATTGTTCGGACTGACGCTCACCGTCCTATTTTACAAAGTGTCTATGTGAATGGGAAGGTGGTCTGTCAATTGAATTACCAGATTCCAGCTAGAGTGCCTATCACTTGAAGCTTAGGATTAGATTATAGCTTAGAACGCTCATGAGTACGAATTTATCAGCAGTTTGACTCTGCTTGCGGAGTATGGAGGAGGTAGTTTTTAATGAAGGAACTATTACTTGTTAATCAACTAGAAAAATCCTTTACCCTGCATCATGCTAAGGAAAAAATAATCTCGGGCTGTAAGGGAGTTAGCTTTGTTGTTTATCCTAAAGAGTTTGTCGGAATAACAGGGAAAAGTGGGGCAGGTAAATCGACTATTCTTAAAAGCATTTATCGTACGTATGTCCCATCAGGTGGGCAAATCATGTATGATTCTACACAATTTGGTCCGATTGATCTTGTTCAAGCAACGGAGAGGGAAATATTAGCTCTACGAAAGCAGGAGATAGGCTATGTCTCCCAATTTCTTAACGCCATGCCTCGAATTACTGCCCTTGAATTTGTCGTGGAAGCCCTGTTAGAAATGGGTGTGGCTGTTCATCAAGCAGAAAGAGAGGCTAAGGAAATGCTACAGCATTTCAAGCTACCTGAATCCCTGTGGGACTCCTTTCCACGTACGTTCAGTGGTGGAGAAAAGCTGCGCTTAAATTTGGCTCAGGCTATGGTGAAAAAGCCGAGAATATTATTGCTAGATGAACCTACAGCTTCATTAGATCAGCAGTCTAAGGAAGCGGTAAAGGAGGTGCTGATCCAGCTAAAGCATGAGGGAACGAGCATGTTGGGGATTTTTCATGATCTCGACTTTATGACCTCTGTAGTAGACCGTCAGTATCAGTTATCTGCTGGATTAATAGAAATGACTGACAAACTAGAAGGAAATCAGATCACGCACCAAGTCGGTTCTTAAAAGAGAATAGGAGGGAGTAAACGAATGAAAATGGATTTACATTGTCATACTTCGTTTTCAGACAGCTCTTTTTCTGTTGAAAAGGTCATTGAGCAAGCACAAAAGAACGGTGTCACACACCTAGCTATTACAGACCATGATACCACGGCTGGGATAGAGTTAGCTCAGAAAATAGGGCAGGCGAAGGGCGTTGAAATTATTCCTGGTATTGAAATCTCAGGCTATGATTATAAGCGCGAAAGACGAGCACACATTTTGGGGTTATATATTACACCCGGACACGAAGCATTAACTGAGCTTTGTGAACCCTATGTTGAAGCAAGGCATAACGCCTCCTATGAAATTGTTACGAGGTTAATGGATAAAGGCTATAAAATGACTTGGGAGGAAGTTGAAGAGCTAGCTGCTGCAGGAAACGGTGTATATAAGCAGCATATTATGCATGCTTTAATTAAGCAGAGGTATACCAATGAGATTTACGGTGAGCTGTATCGTAAGCTGTTTTTTAAAGGCAGCCGTAATCAGGAACCCGGTCTTGCGCATGTGAAAATACCGTATATTGACGCAGTTAAGGCGATTCAAGCCATTCGAAAGGCTGGTGGCATTCCTATATTAGCTCATCCAGGTCAATATCTGAGCTTCGAAGCTCTACCAGAATGGGTGGAGGAAGGCTTAGCCGGTGTTGAGGTTTGGCATCCTATTCATTCTGTTGATGATGAACGACAGGCTGAGGAATTAGCTAATAAATACAGCTTAATCAAAACGGGAGGATCTGATTGTCACGGTTTCTATGGGGATGAAGATGTTCCAGTTGGCTCTTTCTTCGTAACGGAAGAGATATTGCAGGAGTTGTATAAGCATAAGGAATAAGTTGGCTGAAAAGTTAGGTTGATAAATGCTTATATATCTTATTGGAATCCCCCTATTCCAATAGGTGAAACTTATAGGGTGCTTTCTGAAGCTTTTCGATTGGAAAAGCAAGGCAGAAAGCACCCTTTATTTTGCTTAGGCTTCTCGTCAATAGAACTCGAAAACTTAAATTTCCTCTAATGATATGACATGTGTGGAGCAAAAGCTAGCCCAGAATCTTAATGACCTTGGGAATAATAAGCTGTTCATTTACGTGCTATAATAGATATCAATTAAATAAAGCAATTAAAGACATGCAATTTATAAAGAGCTTTATTAGAAAGCTAGGAGGAGGAGGAGCACTATGAAACCAAGGGTTTTTATTTCTAAACCAATACCTCAAGAGGTAGAGGATTATATCAGCGAGAATTGTGAGTATCGTATATGGAATCAGGAGCAGCCTATATCCACTGAGGAGCTTTATGCAGAAATAAAAGAGGCCGATGGTTTGCTGACCTCAGGGGGAGTTATAGGTGATGAACTATTTGACCAAGCTCCTAAGCTTAAGATCGTTAGCAATACGTCGGTTGGCTACAACAATTTTGATTTGGATGCTATGCAGGCTAGAGGAATTATGGGAACACATACCCCATCTGTTCTAGATGATACCGTAGCCGACCTAGTGTTTTCTCTTATTCTAGCAACAGCAAGGAGAGTTCCGGAGCTGGATCGTTATGTAAAGGAAGGCAAGTGGACAAATGCAAACGATAGACCTCTCTTCGGGGTCGATGTTCATCATACTACCTTAGGAATTATTGGGATGGGTCGTATTGGAGAGCAAATAGCCAAGAGAGCTAGCCTTGGCTTTGATATGGAAGTGTTGTATTATAACCGCTCAAGGAAAATACAGGTAGAAGAAAAGGTTGGGGCGCAGTATGTAGACCTTTCTGAGCTTTTAACTAACTCAGATTTTATAGTATTAATGACTCCTTTAACTCCAAAAACAACACATCTCATTGGAGCAGCAGAATTTAAACAAATGAAACAAAGTGCCATTTTCATTAATGCCTCTAGAGGCCAAGTTGTAGATGAGCAAGCGCTAATTGATGCTTTGAGAAAGGGAGAAATTGCAGGAGCGGGGCTAGATGTGTATGATACAGAGCCTGTTTCAACACAGAACCCATTACTATCCTTTGACAACGTGGTCACTCTACCACATATTGGATCAGCTACAGAACAAACAAGATCAGCTATGGCTATGCTTGCTGCCCAAAATCTAGTGGCTGGCTTGCAAGGGAAAGAGCCGCCTAATTTAGTTCCTGAACTGAGAAGGGGATAACATGATGACAGATGTAGATGTAAAAGAACATAAAAGCTATTCAATTGTATCAATAAACGTAGGTAAGCCAGCCCCATTAACCTATCAAGGGAAGGAAATAAGCACAGGGATTAATAAATCTAGGGTAGAAAAGCCACTATTTCTCTCTTTTACAAACTTTGAAGGTGATGGGCAAGCTGATTTAGTGAATCATGGTGGCAGGGATAAAGCTATCTGTGTGTATGCCTACGACCATTACCCATATTGGGAAAAGCGTCTTAATAAGCCCTTACAGGTAGGTGCCTTTGGAGAAAACCTTACCGTATCAGGTTTGTTGGAAGATGAAGTCTGTATTGGTGACATCTTTCAATTGGGAGAAGCCATTGTGCAAGTATGTCAACCAAGATACCCCTGTCATAAGCTTTCAAAAAAGCATGATGTAGCCGACTTTCCCCTTCAGGTGATTGAGACTGGCTATTCAGGATTTTATCTAAGGGTTTTAAAAGAGGGAATGGTTAAACCAGAAGATACATTAGTTCTAATTGAAAAGCATCCTGCAGGGTATTCCGTTTCCTTT
Source organism: Bacillus horti (assembly GCF_030813115.1). NCBI lineage: Bacteria > Bacillati > Bacillota > Bacilli > Caryophanales > Bacillaceae > Caldalkalibacillus > Caldalkalibacillus horti. The sequence goes on from NZ_JAUSTY010000012.1 coordinate 101,343, forward strand.
GCTAATCAATTGAAAAATGAGAAGAACCCAAGTAAAGAAGGGCTAACCAAGCTAATAGAGCTAGATGCTCTAGCACAAAGCTGGTGTGAATCCTTACGTAAAAAGCTATAGAATTTCTTTTCAAACGTTTAATCTCCTGATAAAGGGGTATCAACAGTATACGGCAAGACCGTAGCCACTTGCTCCGATACTCTAATTATTGAGGAGAGGATTAAGATGAGAAGAAACAATGAGAATGAACCTTCCAACTACAAAGGAAGGGCTAGAAATAATGATCCGTATGGAGAAGAAGAATGGTCAGATCATGAGGAGCCAAATGATTTCCATAGAGAACAGCCTGTAAGAGAGAGACATAGAGCGCCTTGGTACAACCGCGGCTGGGTCTGGATGATTATCGTTGTAGTTGCTCTGTTCGTCCTACTTATTGGATTCTCTTGGTTGACTGATGGGTTGGGTACTGTTGGAGAATCCATCGATCAGCAAACAGAGGCCATTCGAGATCAAACGAATGTATTAGAAACACAGAACTCCCTGTTGGCCAATATTCGTGATGGTATTCAAAATCTGATGCAATCGATTAGGGACTCAGTAAATCAAATTCTTGCTGCAATATAAAATAATGAATATGAATTAAGCTAAACATGGAGCTGTTCCTAAGTAACTTTCTACTTAGGGACAGCTTTTTTACAGTCTAAGAATTTATAAAATTTTTATACAATGATTTCTTCAAGTTCTATAAATTCTGGCTGCATGTAAACGCTTCCCTCTAATGATGGACTAGACAACCTCTTCGAGAGGCCTCGATAGAAGCTTTTCTTATTTGTCCATGCTTCCATTTTAAAGCTTTTGAATCCGCACCTTTGTTTAGAGTGAATGAGTACATATTAAATTAACGGGTATAGGAAAATGGAGTGACTTACGGATGATGATCATAGCTAGATTGAAATGAAGCAGATTAGAGAATACTAATGTTATCTGAACGGGGGGATGAATATGAAAAATAAACAAAGCCAAAGCGATCCTTGGAAGAGATTTCATGGACCTAACCTAGGCTATTTAAATACTCTCTATGAAAAATATAGTGAAGATCCTGGCACAGTGGAGCCTGACATAAGAGAAATCTTCGATCAATGGGGAGCTCCACCCTTAGCTGAAGTCTTAAAGAATGGAGTAGCTAACGGAGGCTCTAAGGGGAAAGCTGATAGAGGAACTCAAGCTATAAGCAAAGCAGAGCAAATGAACGTTCATGTAGACAAAGCTAGTATAGAAGCTGTTCATGCTGACAAAATAGTAGCGCTGGAGAAGCTAGCTCAAAACATCAGAACATATGGACATTGTGAGGCAAAGGTTAATCCTTTGAAACAAGAGAAGGATCAAAACAACCGTCTGTTAGATCCGGAGTACTACGGATTAAGTGAAGAAGACCTAAAGGGGCTACCAGCTACAATGATTTGGCCAAATCATGATTTAGCTTCTAATGAAAATGCTTTTGAGGGTATTTGTCGCTTAAAGAAGCTCTATACAGGCCCTATTTCCTTTGAGTTTCATCATGTTCACCATTTAAAGGAAAGAGAATGGCTAACTCAGATGGTTGAATCGGGAGAGCTGGATCAGCCAATTTCGACAGAAGATAAAATAGAGCTGTTACAAAGCTTAACGAAGGTAGAGACATTTGAAAAATTCCTACATCGCACATTTGTAGGTCAAAAAAGATTCTCCATTGAGGGTCTGGATTCCCTTGTACCATTAATCAATGAGCTTATTCGCTCAGCTGTAAGTGATGGAGTTCAGCATACATTTATGGGAATGGCCCATAGAGGGCGTTTGAATGTTCTGGCTCATATACTGGAAAAGCCTTATGAAGCTATATTTGCTGAATTTCACAATGCTCCTAATCAGGAGCTAGTGCCATCAGAAGGCTCTGTGGGTATCAATTACGGTTGGTCAGGAGATGTTAAGTATCATTTAGGAGCCAGTCGGAAGTTTACAAAGGGAAGTGAGGTTAGCGCTAAGGTTACCCTTGCCAATAACCCTAGTCACTTAGAGTTTGTTAATCCAGTTGTTGAGGGCTTCACTAGAGCGGCGCAGGAGAAGAGCGATCAAGCGGGCTATCCAGAACAGAAAAGTGAACAAGCGCTGGCCATCCTTGTGCATGGAGACGCTGCTTTTCCTGGTCAAGGGGTTGTGACTGAAACCTTGAATCTTAGTAGACTGCGTGGCTATAAGATTGGTGGAAGCATCCATATCATAGCTAACAATCGAATAGGCTTTACGACAGAAATGAGGGATGCGCGTTCCACAAAGTACGCAAGTGATCCAGCAAAGGGCTTTGAAATCCCGATTATTCACGTGAATGCTGATGATCCAGAGGCATGCTTAGCGGCAGCGCGTTTAGCCTGTAAGTATAGATTGCTTTTTCAAAAAGATTTTTTAATAGATTTAGTTGGCTATAGAAGATACGGACATAATGAAACAGATGATCCGTCAACAACCCACTTTCAATTATATGATCAAATCAACAATCATTCTACTGTGCGAAGGCTTTATGCCGATCAACTTTTGGAAGAAGGGATCATTAGTGCTGAAGCTGTAGATGAAATGGAAAAACAGGCAGAAGTACAAATTCAGGCTGCCTATAAAAAGCTCAAAGAACAAGAAAAGCACAAAGAAGAGTATGACGTTAAGGATACCTATAAACCAACCTCAGCAGAATTTCAGGAAAAGCTAGATAAGATTAATACAGCAGTACCAATTGAAGCATTACGGAAGATAAATGAGAACTTATTAATTCGACCAGAAGGCTTTACCATTTACCCTAAGCTAGAAAGGATTCTAAAACGCCGTGAAGAGGCTTTGTTAGTAGATGGTTATGTGGATTGGGGTCTAGCTGAAACATTAGCATTTGCTACGATCCTAAAAGATGGAACAGCTATTCGTTTAACTGGTCAGGATTCAGAAAGAGGAACGTTTGCTCATCGGCATCTCATCTTACATGATGCGGAAAATGAAAGGACGTATTCCCCGTTACACACGCTACCAGAGGCGAAAGCTTCATTTTCCATTTATAATAGCCCTTTGTCTGAAGCTGCAGCTATGGGGTTTGAATACGGCTATGATAGCTTTGCAGCCAATAGCTTAGTCCTTTGGGAAGCACAATTCGGAGATTTTGTGAATGCAGCTCAGGTTCTTCTTGATCAATTTTTGGCAGCGGGGAAAGCAAAATGGGGGCAGCAATCAGGCTTAGTCCTCCTGTTACCACATGGCTATGAAGGACAGGGGCCAGAGCATTCAAGCGCACGTTTAGAACGGTTTTTGCAGCAGTCAGCAGAAAATAATTGGACAGTTGTGAATGTGACGAAGGCGGCCCAGTATTTTCATCTTCTCCGGCGGCAGGCAGCCGAGCTACAGAAAAATGAAGCACGTCCTCTAGTGATTATGAGCCCCAAAAGCTTGATTCGAGAAAAGCGAGTTTATTCTCCTAGTACAGCGTTTAGCGAAGGACGATTTGAGCCTATTCTTGAACAAGAAGGTCTAGGGAAAGAAACAGAAAAGGTAAAGCGTTTACTATTTTGCAGCGGAAAAGTGGCTGTTGACCTAGAAGCAGAGCTTAACACAGAGGAGCATACTACTTTGCATATTGTGCGTATTGAACAGCTTTATCCTTTCCCAGAGAGTAGGGTTTCTGAGATCATTGAACGCTTCAAGAACCTGCAAGAAGTAGTCTGGGTACAGGAAGAACCTCAGAATATGGGGCCATGGACTTACATGGAGCCAAAGCTCAAAGCACTTTTACCTGAATCTATCCAAGTAAAGTATGTTGGACGTCAGGCGAGATCTAGCCCGGCAGAGGGTCAACCCAACGTCCATAAAAAAGAGCAGATTAGGATTGTACGAGAGGCTCTTTCTCAGTAAAACCATTTACTAAGCTCTAAAATTAAAGCTAAGGAGGTCTGGCTGATGATAGAAATTAAAGTGCCTGAACTAGGGGAATCGATGGCTGAAGGGACGATCTATACTTGGGCGTTTAAGGAAGGTGAGCAGGTTAGTGAGGGAGACTTACTCCTAGAAATTGAAACGGATAAGGTGAACCTTGAAGTGAGCGCTGAGCATGATGGAGTCCTGAAGGAAATTAAAAAACAAGCTGGAGAAACGGTTCAAGTAGGAGAGGTCATAGCTTTGCTAGAGGAAGGCCAAGTTCAAGAGGATATGACGGCTCCAAGTTCTGCACGAGATGAGGGACAAGAGGAAAAAGGAGAGAATCAGGATAAAGCAGATAGAGTATCCAAAGAAGCTGAAGAAATAAACACTTCGACCAATAACGATGAAAATACTCAGGAAGACCAGCAAATCCAAAATGCAAATAAGAATCCTCAGGAAACTAAGGAAACGATAGCCTCGCCAGCCGCTAGAAGAAGAGCAAGAGAAAAGGGAATAGATTTATCAGAGGTTCAAAGTAAGGATCCAGCAGGGCGAGTAAACGTAGAGGATATTCATAGGTCTGAAGACGATAATTCTGAAGATGAAGCTTCAAAGCCTAAGACATCAACAGAGAGGACCTCACAAAATAAGAGTAGTGGGTCAACGTCGGCACGTAGCACTGAGAAAGAGGCTACCTCGTCTCATAGTAAACCGATAGAACGTCAAAGAATGTCTAGGCGTAGACAAACGATTGCGAATCGATTGATGGAAGCCCAGCATAATGCGGCTATGCTGACGACCTTTAACGAGGTGGATATGAGTGCTATTATGGATTTGCGTAAACGTCGTAAGGGTGAGTTTAAGGAAAAATACAATGTGAACTTAGGATATATGTCCTTTTTTGCAAAAGCTGTAGTGGGAGCATTAAAGGCATTTCCATTGCTTAACGCAGAAATAGAAGGGGAGGATATCCTTATTAAAAAATTCTATGATATCGGTGTAGCGGTATCTGCAGAAGAAGGCCTTATTGTACCAGTAGTACGTGATGTGGATCGGTTAAGCTTTGCTGAGATTGAAAAAGAAATCCTTTCTTTAGCTGAAAAAGCAAGAAGCAACTCCTTAGGCCTCCAAGATATCCAAGGAGGGACGTTCACGATCACAAATGGAGGAATATTTGGTTCATTACTCTCCACGCCAATATTAAACACTCCTCAAGTCGGAATCCTAGGGATGCATAAAATTCAAACTAGACCAGTTACAGTGGGTGAGGATGACATCGAAAATCGACCAATGATGTATATCGCCTTATCCTACGATCACCGTATTGTTGATGGCAAAGATGCTGTTAGCTTTCTAGTTAGAGTTAAAGAACTACTTGAGGATCCGGAAACATTATTAATAGAGGGGTCATAATCCTAAATAAAAGCTCTTGAAAGTAATGCCAAGATTCCTGACTGTAAACAACTAGTGGAACCTTAATAGCTAAGTAATAAACAACAGAGGAGCCCTTTTCTATACATGTAAGCTGACTTTGACATGTGCCGTATGATTGTTTATAGCGTACGGGTGAAGAGGGCTTTTCGCTTTTACTTATATTTTTTCCTGATTATGCGCTTATTTTTAAGAATCGTTTTGTGCATGGATTGGTCTGTGGCAAGCTTAAATAGATTATGCTTAGGGCGAGTGTTTGCTTCAATAATCCAAACATGTCCATTGCTTTGTACACCGATGTCAAAACCAAGTGTGCGTAAGCCTGGAAAGCGTTGATCTAAGGCATTAGCCGCTTCATGACAAACATTCTCTATGTCCTGGACACATTTATTTACTTTATCAGCATCATGAGCAAATACAAAGGATAGCGCAGTTTCTAGCGATACCCCTTTCCCGCCCCTATGATAATTTGTAATAAAACGTCCAGGAGAGGCTACTCTTGCTATTTTTCCAGAAATCAGCCAGCTATTCTCAGGCTTTTGCATGTAAATTCTTAGATCAAATAATCCACCTTTATAGGATGCTAGTGGAATTCCTCGCTGAACAATATATCTTTTATCCGTATTTATATAACGATTTGTGGTCCGGTATATGTTCCCTTTTGTTGTTACAGTTCTAGCTGCACCATGTCGAACCTCATAGCCTCCAGACGTTTTACGTATTCGAATGATTCCTTTTCCACCCGTACCTGCTACAGGCTTAACAAAAACTGTAGGGTATGCGTCAAGCATACTACTTAAAGTTTCTTTTTCGAACCATTCTGTGCTAGGTAAATGAGGCACTAAAGAGCTTTCTGCAAGCAATGCATTGTATTTCTTCATTTTGCTGGCAACCTCTCTGACCGCCATGTATCTCCCTACTTTCCATATCCGTTTTAATTCCATATATCATATGAGAAGGGAAAGGAGATGGAAGGGCATATTGCTATTATTTTAAAAAAATTGGGCTCTTTAACATCCAGAGATATACATGATGCTAAAAAAGAGCCCAATTACCCTAAAGATATTTACTTTTTCTTGCTTAAAACCTCACGTGTGGCGTTGATTTCTCCCCCTAAAATAATAAGCATCCCCATTAAAAAGAGCCAAAGTAAAAGAATAATAACTCCCCCTAAGCTACCATACGTAGCTGAATAATTAGAAAAGTTGCTAATGTAGTAGGAGAAGCCTAATGAAATAAGCTGCCAGCCTATCGTAGCTACAAGTGCTCCAACCCAAACCTGACTTGGGCTCATACTCCGATTTGGAGCTACAAGATAAAGGAATGAGAAAACAATGAAGATAACAGTAAAACTTATGATCCACCGGAAAGCGTCCCAGAGCGCTAAAAATGTTTCAGACATCCCCATAAATGAAAATAAAAAGATGCCTAGGCTACGACCAAAAACAGGTAAGATTAGTGCAATTAAGATGGTTAACAGCAAGGCAAGCATAAGCATAAATGCTACCAATCGTGCTTTAATAAAAGAACGCGATTCTTCAACATCATAGGCGTGATTTAGGGCTCTAATGACAGCATAGCTTCCATTTGATGCTGACCACATAGCTGCAATAATACTTACAGATAGCAAACCACCACGTTCTACTTCAAGAATATTACGCACATTTCGTTCAACAATCTCCATAGAATCTAATGGAATATACTGAGCGATTAATTCTAGAACGTCCTCTGAAGCCAAAGGTGTATAAGGTAATAAGGTAAAGGTGAAAATGAGGAAAGGAAAAAGTGCTAGTAAAAAGTAATAGGAAAGCTGAGCGGCGAGATCTGGAACACGATGTGCTGAGAAGCGACGAAAAAGTTCAACGGCGAAGTTTTTTGCAGTTGTGATTGTCATATGTGTATTCCTCCCCTTGTATTAGTATTGTTACCTGTCTGCTGGACCACTAATCTTATTTTTCCCTATTTTTCAGACTTTTAACTTGAATATACAGGCATGATCTAGGTAAGATGATAATAATGAATTAGAAAGAGGTGTACATGACATGAAATATCAAGAAATAACAACTGTAGAGGAATGGGCAAACCTATTAGAGCAATCTATTGAAAATAAGTTATTTGTCTTTAAGCATAGTACAACATGTCCAATTAGTGCCGCAGCCTACGATGAATTTAAAAGCTACTTAGCAGAGGCAAGTTCTGACGTTACTCATGTTTTAGTTAAAGTCATTGAATCGCGTCCAGTCTCCAATCAAATTGCAGCAGACTTGGGAGTGGAGCACCAGTCCCCTCAAGCTATTCTGATTGAAAATAAAGAAGCAAAATGGAATGATTCTCATTGGAGAATTAAAAAGAGTAAGCTGTTAGAAGTGACTACTCTATAATCATATAAAAAAACAAGCTGTTTATGAATACTTTCATGTAGCTGTCCCAAAAGTGCTGCTCCAATAAAGGAAATTCTATTTATTGGGGTAGCCTATTTTATTTTTATTAAATAAGAATAATACCTATTATTATGTTGACAAGTTAGTTTGTTTACGTATATCATGTTTATTAAATCATAATCATTACTATTTAAATTAAATAAGGAGGATTCTATGAAGAACAATTCAAGAATTCCAGTAACGGTTCTTAGTGGTTATCTAGGAGCAGGGAAAACAACGATTCTAAATCATATTCTTACGAATAAGCAGGGGCTGAAGGTAGCTGTAATCGTTAATGATCTAAGTGAAGTGAATATAGACGCTAATATGGTACGCCAAAATGGTGCATTATCTCGTACTGACGAAAAGCTTGTAGAAATGTCTAACGGATGTATTTGCTGCACTCTTAGGGAGGATCTACTGCAGGAAGTCGAACGTCTCGCTCTCGATGGTCGATTTGACTATATCCTAATTGAATCTACAGGTATCGGAGAACCAATCCCCGTTGCCCAAACCTTTGTTTATCAAGATGAGGAAAATGGGATTGATCTTTCTCAATACTGTCGTTTAGATAGTATGGTGACAGTAGTAGATGCAAATCGTTTTTGGCATGATTTTTCGTCTGGTGAAAGCTTATTAGAACGAAAGCAAGCTGTAGGAGAGGAGGATACAAGAGAGGTTGTCGACTTACTTATTGACCAAATTGAGTTCTGTGATGTCCTTATATTGAACAAGTGTGACTTAGTTGACGCCGAGGATTTAAAGGAGCTAGAAGACATTTTACGTAAGCTCCAGCCTCAAGCCAAATTAATCCGTACAACAAAAGGCATGGTAGACCCGCAGGAGATTTTGAATACAGGATTGTTCGATTTTGAACGTGTAAGTCAATCAGCTGGATGGTTGAAAGAGCTACATACTGAGCATATTCCGGAAACGGAGGAGTATGGTATTTCTTCCTTTGTGTATCGAAAGCAAACTCCTTTCCATCCTGAAAAGCTAGCCAAATTCTTTCAAGAATGGCCGATCGATGTTGTTAGGGCAAAGGGATTGGCTTGGATCGCAAGTAGAAATGATATGGCCTGTAGCATAAGCCAGGCTGGCCCCTCCATTCAATTTGGACCTGCAGGGTATTGGGTGGCAAGTGTACCAAAGGCAGAACAGCAAGAGATATTAGCTTTGGAGCCAGAATTAAAGGAGAATTGGCACCCGACCTGGGGGGATCGAATGACGGAGCTTGTTTTTATCGGGATTGATATGCCCAAAGAAACGATTATTACTGCTCTAGATAGCTGCTTACTTACAGAGGCGGAAATGGAATTGGACTGGTCATCCTTAACTGATCCTTTGCCTGAGTGGGTTGAGTATAATGAAGCCTAAATTTTTCGATGAAGCTAAAGAGACTAGGAGGAATTAGAAATGCGAGTAAATATAACGTTAGCATGTACAGAGACAGGAGATCGAAATTATATTACAACCAAAAATAAAAGAACAAATCCTGAAAGACTAGAGCTAAAAAAATACAGTCCTCGTTTAAAAAAGCACACGATTCACCGTGAGACGAAATAAACAACAGCTTGTATCACTAGTATTAGTTAATCCGAGAAATAACATTAGCTGAAAAAGGCGATCTCTTGCTCTAAATTAAGAGCAAGAGATCGCCCTTTAAAATTAATCGTGGTCAACTATCCATTCTGAAAAAGTAAGAGGAACCTCAAGAAGCCAGTTTCCTGAAATAGCTCCAATTTGACTAAGCTCAATACGAACAATCGTATCTAAGGGTAGCTCTTCTATTACAGAGAGGGCAAGATGACCAGCCTCGTCTGATAAATTTATCTCTGTAAATTCCATCAAATCCTTTCCCTCCTGATCGACTAGGTAGATTCTATTGGAAGTACCGTAATTTGCTATTGAATGTATCGAAGACGCATGATTGGATAGCTGCATCTCCTGCTTATGGTTCACTGAAGCGTATTTTTCTTGTTCCTCTTCTTTTAAAGTGTAGTAGAGTTTAATACGTGATTCATCAGAATAAACCTTTTCAATGGATAGAACAATGCCTTGGTCCTCGATACTAAAAGTAGGGGAATCCCCCACTATGCTTCTAAAAAGCGGGGCTTCATCCGTCTGTATAAGCTCTTCCACAACGGCTAGATCATTATCTGTTGATGGCCCCGAGAGAGAGGAATGTAGCAGATGATATACTGTACCGTTTAAAGAGTAGCTTGATGCTATGAACAAGAGAATGAGAGCAGACAAACTAACACTGAAAGCTTTAAAATGCTTTTTGAGAAACGAAAAGCGTTTTCCCGTTACTTCAACTTGTTTCAGGGGATGGCTTTCAAGCTTATTTAAGACCGTACTAGCGAAAGAATCAGGCAAGGGAGAGGGCTGCAGGTTTAATACTTTTAGCTCATTAAGATGACGTTGAAACATAGCCTTACATCCTGGGCAATGCTTTAAATGCTCTTTAATTTCTGAAGCCTCTATTTCTCTCAGTTTCTGATCTACATTCAGGCCCTGAAGCTGATCCATATAAAGAAATAAACGTTTAGTAGGTATGCACTTCATTCACTTTGCCTCCTATACCATTAGATTCTAAGATGGCTCGTAGCTTCTTTTTAGCTCGATGTAGTCTTATTCGTGTTGTACTAACAGGTATATGAAGCACTTCGCTAATTTCTTCATAGCTAAGCTCACTTGAATATCGGAGAACTAATATAATTTTGTATTTGTTAGGAAGTCGATCAATTCCCTGATTAATATGTAAAATTTCTTCTGTTCTAATAACCTGATCCTCTGGGGTTAGCGTATCCTTCAAAATATAATCATCAACATTAAGCAATGTGATATGTTTTCTTTTTCTTAATTCATCTAAACAAAGGTTAACAGAAATGCGGTAGAGCCAAGAAGCAAAGCTCCCTGTTTCATTATACTTATCAAGGCATTGATAAGCACGGATGAAGCATTCTTGAGTTAAGTCCTGAGCGTCCTGTTTATTGTAAAGCATTCTAAATAAAATAGCGTAAATTCTATTCATATATTTCTCAATAATATAGCCGTAAGCTTCCTTATCACCTTGGAGAACACGGGCTACACATTGTCTATCATCATACATGATAAACCTCCATTTCTTACATGCGTAAGAGGTCCGTACTTTAAAGTAACGAGAGTTAGACAGTTCAGCTTTCGATCCTAAGCATGTCCCTTTAAGCTATTATACTGAATTCATAAACAAAATACTTTGTTTATTTTCTTTCTTGTTAGGTTTTCCTTCATAGAACGAATTACATCTAAATATAGCTAAAAAACAACAGGTTTATAGTCTTATAAAAAGAGGAAGAAGGAACAAAGAAATAATTCCTTTTTTCATTAAATTCTAATATTTGATGCAGGAAATAGTACATAAAAGTTTAATAGTAATCATAGATCAAATATTTAGAGGATGACGAGAGTTAAGAGAGGTGGAGAAGTGCTGGAACAGTGGATTGTATTTGCAACTCTTATAGGGACTTTGGCTTTTTTTATTTGGGGAAAATGGAGATATGACATTGTCGCTGTTCTATCCCTAATTGTCATTTCAGCTACCGGTATTATCACTACAGAGGAAGCCTTTTCTGGATTCGGTAATATTGCTGTTATTACTGTAGCTTCTGTATTAATCTTAAGTCAATCACTCATCAACTCAGGAATTATAGATTTAATTGGGGATCAGCTATCTAAGTTTAGTAGTCATCTTGTTCTTCAATTACTCATCCTGACATCTGTTGTTACCCTTCTATCTGCTTTTATGAACAATATAGGCGCATTAGCAATCATGCTACCCGTAGCTATTCAGTTGGCTAGGAAAACTAAGCAGCCACTTTCTAAGCTGTTAATGCCAATTGCCTTCGGCTCTTTGCTTGGGGGAATGATCACAGTTATAGGTACACCTCCTAATATTATTATATCTACATTTCGACGTGATGCAGGAGGAGCATCTTTTAGCATGTTTGATTTTTCACCTCTAGGAGTAACGATTTCCATCATAGGGATTCTATTTATATCCATAGTAGGCTATAAACTCATCCCTATTAGAAAAGGTAGAGCTACCGTTGAAGATAGCTTTCATATCGAAGACTATTTATCAGAGGTTCTAATCGAAGCAAGCTCTCCGTTAATAAATCAGCCTCTAAAGAATGTGCAACAATTTTCTGATGGTGATTTGTGGGTGGTTGGAATTTTAAGAAACAAAGAAAAGATACCTGCCCCAAGTGCGCATGAATCCCTGCATGAAGGAGATATTTTATTGCTTAAGGCAAGCTCAAGTGAGATGAAAGGCTTTATAAATAAAGCAAAGGTTAAGCTTGTTCCCCATGGGAAAATGAATGAAAGGGAGCTTGCTTCCGACGATATCGTTCTTGTAGAAGCTGTTATATATAGTGGTTCACAAATGGAAGGATTAACGGTAAAGGAGCTTCACCTACGCTATAAATACGGAGTAAATGTATTAGGAATTTCGAGAAAAGGAGAGCCCCTAACAAGCAGAATGAAGGATGTACCATTACAAACAGGTGATGTGTTGCTCTTACAGGGGCCAACAAGTGCTGTTCAACAGGTCATTAATGAGTTTTCATGGCTTCCTTTGCCAGAGCGTGGTCTACGAATTGGTGGTCCAAAAAAAGTCATGTTAACCATTATTATCTTCATTGGTGCGATTTTAGCTACGACATTCGGTTTGCTAAACGTAGCTGTTGCATTTACAACAGCAGCCCTAATGATGATTATATGTGGAGTTATTTCAATTAAGGAGGCCTACAAGGCGATAGAGTGGCCAATTATTATTCTTTTGGGAGCCATGCTTCCATTAGGTACAGCCTTAGAGAAGACTGGCGGAGCTGAGCTGCTTGCTCAAGCGATCATTCATTTCTCTCAGGGCTTTGGACCAGGTATTCTTATTTTAGCCCTTTTGATAGTCTGTGCCTTGCTATCTAATGTCATTAATAATGCCGCTACTGCTGTCCTATTAGCACCTATAGCGATTAGCATTGCTACTAGCCTTGGATTGTCTATTGATCCTTTTCTGATGGCTGTAGCCATTGGTAGCTCAACCTCTTTTATGACACCAATTGCCCATCAATCAAATTTACTCGTCATGGGTCCCGGAGGCTATCAATTTTCAGATTATGCTCGTCTTGGTTTGCCTCTAACGAGTATAGTTATTGCTGTCGCCTATCCTATGATTCTTTTGCTATTCCCTTTATAATATAAAGAGGAGAATTAAGCAGAATAGAAACTAGAAACTATTGATTATGTTTTGCAAAGGAAATGGATACTATAAAATGAATGATAGATAGGGGAGTTAATGTCTAATGAGTAGATATAGTGAGATGAGCAAGCTAGAGCTATATTCAGAAATGCAGAAAATGATTGGTGAAGCAAGGAAGAAGCATCAGGCAGGTTTTATTTCAGAGGCGAACATTTTAGAGCAAAAATATTACTTAGCCAAGTCATATATGATGAATCCGCACGAAATAAATAAAGGTGGTCAATATCATGTAGCAGGGGAGCATGGTGTTTTTCATGTAAAATATCTGAACGGGGTATTTGCTTGGGGAAGATTCCCCCATTCAGAAGAGGATGAAGCTTATCCAATAGGACGATTAGAGCCTGTTACTTGTGGAACTGCGAAAAGCGAATAAGGGTATTGAAATATAGAAGCACAAAAGTACAGGCGAAAAGGAGGTAGATCATGAAGGTAGCAATTCTTGGAGGAAGTGGATTTATAGGTACACATCTAACGGAGCATTTACTTGCAGCGGGCCATCAGGTTCAGATATGGACTAGAGCGCCTGAAGAGTATGACCTAGATTACGATGTCGAGCTGCAGAAGTGGCCATTAGATGAGTCACGTAAGCATTTGGATATTGATGCGATTGTCAATCTTGCAGGTGAAACCATTAACCAAAGATGGACGGCAGAAGCAAAAGAGCGGATTTTGCATAGTCGAGTAGACACGACGTATCATGTTGTGCAATTAATCAAAAAGGGTTTCCTCGCACCAAAGATTATTGTTAATGGGTCAGCTGTAGGTTATTATGGGACATCGAAAAATAAGAAGTTTAAGGAGAATGACCCTCCGCAAAACGATTTTCTATCTCAAGTAGCAGCTGCCTGGGAGAAGGTGGCAGAGCAGTTTAAAAGCTTAAATCAACCGATACGTTTAGTTAAGCTGCGATTTGGTTTGGTGCTAGGCGATGGTGGTGCACTTCCTAAAATGGCACTTCCATATAAAATGTTTGCCGGAGGACGCGTTGGATCTGGTAAGCAGTGGGTTTCATGGATTCATGTTCATGATATTTCTAGAATGATTACTTTTGCCTTGGAGCAGGAGCAGGTAGAAGGAGTTTATAATGCAGTAGCTCCTCATCCTGTTATGATGAACGAGCTAGGCAAAACAATTGGTCAAGCATTAAATCGCCCACATTGGCTTCCTGCTCCCTCTTTTGCTTTTCAACTAGCTTTAGGAGAAATGTCTGACCTTTTATTAAAGGGACAACATGTGTTAGCAGATAAAATTCAGCATGAAGGGTTTACATTTGCATACCCTAAGCTCCTTCCAGCACTAAAACAAAGCTTGCAGAAGAAGTCAACGCAGGAAGTGGACGATAAATAAGGCAGATGGATTGAGTTATCAACCTAGCGTGTTATACTAATACTAGATAGATAATCATGAACTAGTTACAGGCAAAGCTTGTAAACAGAGGAGGAATGAACATGTCCATCATGTTTTCAAGTCCGGGATTTTTTTCTATGCTCGTTATGGGTATTATCTTTATTATTAGTATAGTTGGAGCAGCCGTTTGGGCTATTTATCACGTGGCAAGCGGAAAGTTCCGTGTTGAGTATGAAGTGGCGACAGCTGAGCCTAAATCTAATAAGAAGAAGCATTGAAGTATTTCAAATTCGCTTCAAATAAGCTGGCTCTTCCTTCGTGTGGCAAGGGCCAGCTTTCTTATGAGTATTGCTGAATAAATAATAATGAACCATAAAAAAAGAGCCTACATTGTAGACTCTTTTATCCGTTCAGCTATTAAGAGCTTTTTGGCTCTGCTTGTATCATGTTTGCAAAAAGGAAGATAATTAGACCTAGTAATATGCCGTATGGAAGAGAAGTAGCTGCGTTGAACTCATAGCCATTAATACTAGCAATAACAAAGCTCGAGGCTAGTGAAAGCACGCCGCCGAAAAGTAAAGCCATAACCAATCCCATAATTTTATTCATGACCAACACCTCAGATTTCTCAAAATATATCAAAGACCCGCTTTGATCGCTTAAACTTTTCTACTGTATTCATTGTAAGGAAAAAGAACTAAAAACTCAAGGGGTTTATACAGGATCTTAAACGGATGTAAGAAAAATGTCATGATTAGACTAGGTACAAGGAGGAGCTATGTACACTATTTTCATTGAATATCGCATACTGAATCATTTGAAAGCGGAGTTTTTATCGACACACTATCAAACTGTTCAAAATGAAGCTAGGAAAGCTGGAAACACATACACCTTCTTAAAGGGTACTGACCAAGCCGATATTTTTGTAGAGATGCTTACTCTTGATTCACTTGAGCAGTATGAGGAGTGGAAGAAGCAATTACAAACAGATGACCCTGCTTTTCTATGGCAGAACATTATTCCATATATTGCTGGAGGGAAGCATAAATTTCACATGTGGGCTTTTCAAAAGCCAGCTCTTAGTGAGTATACTTAAAATGATTTAAGATTAGTACATCTAGTTATTACTTTTCAAGGAGATTGCAACAATGAAAGAGCTTAAAGATTTTCCTATTTCACAGTTCCAAGACGCGCTTCTTTCGTGGTTTGAGCGAAACATGCGTGATCTGCCTTGGCGAAAGGATCGTGACCCGTATAAAATTTGGGTGTCCGAAATTATGCTACAGCAAACACAAGTAGATACGGTCATTCCTTATTTCAATCGTTTTATGGAACGCTTCCCTAGTTTAGAGGCACTTGCAGAGGCACCAGAGGATGATGTACTTAAGCACTGGGAAGGACTAGGCTACTATTCCAGAGCAAGAAACCTACAGACTGCCGTAAAAGAGGTTCAAGAACAATACGGAGGGAAAGTACCCGATGAGCCTAATGAGATCGCTAAGCTAAAAGGGGTAGGACCATATACTGCCGGTGCTATTTTGAGTATTGCTTATGGCAAACCAGAGCCAGCCGTTGACGGGAATGTGATGCGGGTTTTCTCAAGAATTTTTGCCATTCAAGAGGATATACAGAAGCCAAAGACAAGAAAGCTTTTTGAAGAGCTAATCAGAGGTCTGATTCCAGAAAACTCCACGTCTTATTTTAATCAGGGTATTATGGAACTAGGGGCATTGATTTGCAGACCTAAGTCTCCACAGTGTATGTTTTGCCCCGTAATCGAAATGTGTCAAGGCAGAAGTCTTGGAATTGAACAAGAGCTACCTGTGAAGCAGAAGAAAAAGAAGCCGAAGCTTAAAAAAATGGTCGCAGGTGTAGTATTAGCAAATAATATGGTTTTCATTCGCCAACGCCCTGAGACAGGACTTTTAGCTAAGTTATATGAATTTCCTAATTTAGAATGGGAAGCAGATGCGGAGCTTGAAATTAGTAAATATTTATATCAAACGTATGATTTTCAGACAGAGACATCAGCTAGGTATGAACATGTACAGCACACTTTTTCACATCTCATTTGGGATATCACTGTGCTTGAGCTTAATTTAGTGGGTGAAGTCGAGCTTGTAGAAGGACAGCTACCAGTAAGATTAGAGCGACAACCTTTTTTGACAAACGCTGAGGCAGGCTTTTGGGTTACATTAGAAGAGTTAGATCGGTATGCTTTTCCTGTCTCTCATCAAAAGATAAAAAAGCAACTTCTAGAAAAATAAAAAGAAAAATCCACAGGCGCATGATAGAGATGCCTGTGGAGAGTGAACAAAGGTTAGAGTTTACGTTATTTAGGTAAAACAAGGTAAAACGTAATCGTTTTGATACGTTAACCTAAGTATAGCTAATAATAACGCCAGTGTAAAGGGAAACGAGTGTAAATTTTGGTATTGAATTAAAAAAACAGCTTAATCCTCTATATTAAGATACCAAAAATTGACGAAAGCTTAATTAAAATGCTGACAACAAGGGCTACAATGACTTAACTAGCCATTTTCTTGGGATGAGCAAGATGAATATTTTCACCTCGATTAGCTCAGATTATAACGTGTGGAGGTGATACCAAAATGGCTAACAACAAAAACAAATCACAAGCAGGTACTGATATTCAAAAAGTAAGACAACAAAACCAACAATCTAATCAAGGACAAAATGCTGAATTTGCTGCTGAAACAAATGCTGCTGAAGTACGTCAACAAAACCAGCAATCTCAAGCTAAAAAAGGTCAACAACAACAATAAGAATAGAACCTTCAGGGATGGTCTTAGGACCGTCCCTTTTATATATAGAACAAGCTCAAATACATGATTTTGATGTTAAACAATTCTCTTAGACAAATACGTATTGTTGAAAAAGATAAACAGTGAGTACAGAAGCGATTAAAGGGATTAAAATATTTTTACTATTCCAAGCACATAAAAAAGCAACTAAGGCTCCCATTAAACCGATCATGGGAAAGCTTTGATCTACAGTCAATACTCCAGGGAAAATAAGAGCCCCCAAGGCGGCGTAAGGAATATAGCTCAGCCATCTTTCAACGATCGGAGGGAAGGAAATCCCTTTTATAAATAGCATCGGTAACATCCTAGGGATATATGTAACAACAAACATACCGAATATAAGCCAGTAAATCATACATTATTCTCCTTACCTACTTTTTGTGGATCCCATAGTAGAACACCTAGGGTAGCGGCAAAAATCGTTGAAAGTACAATCGCTATTCCTTGTGATAAACCGGGAAACAAGAAATATAGAATAGTGCAAAGGCCAGCACTTGATGAAGCTATAACTAATTTCTTGTTAGACTCTTTGATCGCTGGCGTAAGCAGGGCGATAAACATAGCGTATAGGGCTATGCCCATACTATTAATAATCTCTCTTGGAAAAAGTTCGCCAAACAAACCACCGGTAATTGTACCGATTACCCAGCTTAAATATACAACTAAATTGATGCCAAGTAAGTAGCTAGCCTTAATCGTTTTGCCTTCATGCTTTAATGACGTTACGACAAATGTTTCATCAGTAATTCCGAAGGATAGCAGAGAGGCCTTCCATCTAGATGTGTTTAGTCTTCTAGATAAGGAGGTACTCATTAGTAAATGTCTCAGATTAAGCACAAAGGTTGTTAGAACAATTTCAACCCATCCTGCTGTTGTCCATAAACTTAGAGCAATGAATTGGCTTGCTCCAGCAAAAACAAAAGCAGACATAGCTGTTGCTTCCACGGGGTGTAGTCCAACGGCAACGGATAAGACTCCAAATGTAATAGATATTGGGATGTAGCCAAGAGCAATGGGTAAACCGTCTCTACAGCCATTGGAAAAAGCTTTTTTATTATCCAATTAGAACACTCACTTCCGCTAAAAATCTATGTATTATTTCTGATAGCTATTATCACATAATTGCAGCATCATGGAAACAAGTTCATTGGCGCAAAGCAGATTTAATTTTTGTTTATAAGGAAAGCAAGAAATATATCTGTCTGAAGCGTTTCTATTAGAAGTTTGTCCCAAGAAAGAGTATAATAATAAAAAGATAAAAACAGGTATAGATTGGAAGGAGAAGACCATGATTAATCCTCATCCGGGACAAGATATTAAAATTAAAAGCTATAAGCATAACGGAGCTTTACACCGGGTATGGGATAGTTCAACGGTGCTTCAAACAGGAGCAACGAGCTGGATCGTTGGGAATGATCGGATTCTAGTTAAGGAATCAGATGGGAATGAATGGCGAACAAGAGAGCCAGCTATTTGTACCTTCGGTAAGGGGCAATGGTTTAATACGATAGGAATGCTTAGAGAGGATGGGGTTCATTACTATTGTAATATTGGTTCGCCGTATCGTTGGCATAACGACGCTTTACAGTATATCGACTACGATTTGGATGTGAAAGTGTTCCCAGATATGACCTATACGATTTTAGATCAGGACGAATATGAAGAACATCGCAGACTAATGAATTATCCAGACACGATCATGTATGAAATTAAACGAGGTCTCGATGAATTGCTTTCACTTATTCACCAAAGGAAGGGACCTTTTGAGGCTGATTATATTGAGAGATGGTACGAGCGATATTTACAGTATACTTAAAGGCAACTAGAAGGAGAAGTTCATTTTGGATAGTATAAAGCAATATTTTGCCTTCGTCAGACCGTATTGGAAGACGATAGGCGTTACCGTGTTTATTGGAATATTAAAATTTGGCTTGCCGCTTATGATTCCATTGCTTTTAAAATACGTAGTGGATGATTTAATCCTTTCCGATCAGTTAACTTCTGAGGAGAAGGGGATACAGCTCGCTTGGGTGATGGGGGCTGTTTTTATTATTTTTACAGTAGTTCGTTATCCGATTGAGTATTATCGGCAATACTTTGCTCAGCTGGTAGGGAATAAAATTTTATATGATATCCGAGATCGTTTGTTTGCTCATTTGCAAAAGCTTTCTATTCGTTACTATCATAACAACAAAACGGGAGAGGTCATCTCACGCGTTATTCATGATGTTGAACAAACAAAAAACTTTGTCATGACCGGTTTAATGAACTTATGGCTTGATTTTATTACGATTATTATTGCTATCGGGATCATGATGTACGCTTTAGATTTCTGGCTCACCATCATAGCGATCTCTATTTTTCCCTTATACGGCATCAGTGTGAAGTATTTTTATCAGCGTTTACGTGCCTTAACGAGAGAAAGATCACAGGCCTTAGCCCAAATGCAAGGGCATTTGCATGAGCGTGTGCAGGGAATGACCGTTGTCCAAAGCTTTGCGTTAGAGGACCAAGAGCAAAAGCAATTTGATAAGCAGAATCAGCATTTCTTGAAAAGAGCACTGAGTCATACAAGCTGGAATGCTAAAACATTTGCTGTTGTGAATACCATTACAGATATTGCACCTTTGTTAGTTATTGCTTACGGAGGATATCAAGCCATTCAAGGAAATATTTCTGCTGGCGAGATTAGTGCCTTCTTACTTTACCTAGAACGAATTTACGGGCCGCTGCGAAGACTGGTCAACTCCTCGACAACCCTTACTCAATCCATTGCGTCTATGGATCGTGTGTTCGAGCTTCTGAATCAGGAGAAAGATATTCAAGGTGGACCAAGAACGCTGGAGCAGAGAAAGGTTCAAGGAAGTGTACAGTTTAAACAAGTCGATTTTCAATATAATGTGGATTCAGCGCGTGTATTGCGCCAGATTAATCTAGATGTATCCCCAGGAGAAAAAATTGCTCTGGTTGGTATGAGCGGTGGTGGGAAGTCTTCTTTAATTAGCCTGCTACCAAGGTTTTATGATGTAAGCAAAGGAGCAATCCTACTTGATGGAGTTGATATTAGGGAGTATGAGCTTGAAGGCTTGCGCCAAAATATAGGGATGGTCTTTCAGGATTCTATCCTATTCAGTGATTCCATTCGAGAGAACATCATGATGGGGAATACAGGAGCTACAGAAGCTCAAATGATTGCAGCAGCTAAAGCGGCTAACGCTCATGATTTCATTATGGAGCTCCCTCAGGGCTATGACACGCCAATTGGAGAAAGAGGAGTCAAGCTTTCAGGGGGTCAAAAGCAGCGTGTCTCCATAGCTAGGGTGTTTCTAAAGAATCCACCTATCCTGATTCTTGATGAAGCGACATCTGCCTTAGATTTAGAGTCAGAAAAAATGATACAGGATTCCCTTGAAAGATTAGCGAAGGATAGAACAACCTTTATTGTAGCGCATCGTCTATCTACCATTACTCACGCTGATCGTATTCTATTATTGGAGAACGGACAAATTGTAGAGGAAGGCTCTCACCTCGAGCTTATGAACAAACGAGGGGCCTATTACAATTTATATCAGATTCAGCAGCTAGATCAGTAGTACAGAATTATAGTAGGCCTCTTTCAGACAGCATCCTTCGAGTAACAAGGACAGTCAATAAGAAAGAGGCTTATTTGTCATGAAGTTGTCACTTTAATAGCCCGAAAGAGTGATTTTAATTGTGTATCATTCAGCCTATACTAGTACTGAGAAAATAGGAGTGGAACGTATGAATGAATCACCGATATCCTATAAACAAATAAAATGGCTTATTCTACTTATCCCAACACTGGCCGTAGGGCTGTGGGAATATATTCGCCACACGCCTGTTATGCTCCGCTATTTATCTATGGAGGCTGGAAACTGGTTAACACCAGTTATTGTTTTTTTAGTCACGATGCTCTTTGTGCGTCGTTTATTCGATTATCTTGAGGATATGCAAAAAAGACTTGAAGCGGAAAAAACAAGAAAAATGATGCTCGAGGAACGAGAAAAAATAGCGCGTGAGCTCCATGACGGAATCGCCCAGTCCTTATTCTTTTTATCAGTTAAATTAAACCGACTGGAGAACAAAGAACCGATATTACATGAACATACAGATTATCAAAAGGTGCTCAAGACCGTGCAACAGATGCATGATGACGTACGACAGTCGATCTTTAATCTACGAAACTCTCAGTCTGTTCATCAGCTTCCCTGGACAGAATCTCTTCAAGATTTGATGAATAGCTTGAGAGCAGAGAGTGGTATAGAATTAGAATTTAATTGGGATATTCCTGAAGAGAAGCTGTCTGTTAAGGATAAAGTAGAGCTTTATGCCTGCCTTAGAGAAAGTATTACGAACATCCGAAAGCATTCACAGGCGTCTCAAGCTAAGGTCACAGGTATAATCACTTCTACTGGATGGATCTGTACAGTAGAGGATAATGGAGTAGGCTTTGATCCAGAAAATATAGCTGCAAAGGGACGCTACGGCCTTGAAATCCTTCAAGACAGAGCAAAGGAAATGGACTGGAGAGTCGATCTTTTAAGCTCAGCGACAGGTACGAAGCTAGAGATTAGAAAGGAGCTGGAGCATGATTAAACGCTTTCGAATTCTCATTGCTGACGATAGCTTACATGCCAGAGAAGGAATTAGGGAAATTATCGAGGAGCACCATGATTTTGAAATCGTTGGAGAGGCGAAAAATGGTTTGGAAGCTATCCAGCTTACGGAACAGCTTATGCCAGACTTAATTTTAATGGACATTAATATGCCAAAGCTCGATGGCTTTGAGGCAACGAGGGTAATTAAGAACAAATTTCCTTACGTGAAGGTTGTAATTATCACCGTTTCTGACGAAGTTACAGACCTATTTGAGGCGTTGAAAAGAGGGGCACAGGGCTATCTATTAAAGAATCTTCACCCTTCCACCTGGTACGATTATCTCTATGCTTTTGCTCAGGATGAGGTTCCGATGTCTAAGGATCTTGCCCTTAAGATTCTGCAGGAGTTTAACGTTGTGGAGAAGCAGGCTCCAAAGAAACAATCTCCCTTATCACAAAGAGAGCAGGAGGTTCTGCAATTGGTTGCCGAAGGTTCTACAAATAAAGAGATTTCTACCAAGCTGAGTATTTCAGAGAATACCGTTAAGAATCATTTGAAAAATATCATGCAAAAGCTCCATTTGGAAAATCGAGTCCAGCTCACCCGTTATGCTTACGAGCAGGGATGGATGACTTAAGAAGAATACGAACAAGAGGTTGAATAAAGAGGTGTAAAAAGACTGATGCAGTTGACTTCAAAAAAATATTTTCTGATTTTATGTGGGATGATGATCTTCAGCGTTTTAATCATAGGGCTACTATGGATGTATGTCTCAGATGCGAATCAAAAGCTAGACGTTTTAGATCAGATCAATAGCTTTGAATTGGATGAGGTTCTAACCGAAACCAGCTATCAGTCTGACAATGATAAAATCAAACTAATTGCTTTTATCTTTATTCACTGTCCTGACGGTGTATGTCCTATGACGTTACAGGATTTTTCTCAGCTGCAGGATCAATTAAAGGAGCAAAATAAATTTGGACAAGAGGTAGAACTGTTAGCCATTACGTTTGATCCTCTACGTGATACGCCTGAAGCTTTGCAGGAGTACGCTCAGCACTTTAATGTAGACTCAAAGGGCTGGAGGTTCTTAAGAGGTTCAGAGGAAGTAACGGAGCAGATTGCTTCAGACTTGAAATTCTTCTATGCCTTTGAGGACACAGGAGAAGGCATGCACTCAACCACGATGTTTTTAGTTGATCAAAACCATCAAGTTAGATCTTATTATTCAATGAGTTCAGCCAGCGAGAGTATGAATCAGGAAAAAATCTTAAGAGATATAGATACGCTTATTAAAGAAAAATCTGAGTAAAACACGTCATCAACGGAGAAATTGGACAGCTGGAAAGCTCATAAGATTCGTATTGATGATCATATGGAATGATAAAAAGGAGTGTTAAAATTGTTAAAGAAAATAACTGTCATGCTTTTCAGTGTTTGTACACTGATTTTCCTACTTGCGGCCTGTCAAGCAGATGATAATCGGCACGGGAGCTCGGACATGTTATCGGGTCCCATTGATGTGAAGTTCTCTACAGATCCAGCTGAGGGAATAAAAGCAAACGAGCCAGTAGAACTTCAGCTTCATATTTCACAGATGGGTGATCCTGTCATTAATGCAGATGAGGCTCGTTTTGAGATTTGGTATGAGGATAATGGTCAGGAAGAAAGTGAAGATCACGGAGATGAGCATACGGGGCATGGCAGCAGCGATGAAAGCGATAGCCATGGAGATCATGGTGACCATAGTGACCACACGGACCATAATAATCATTCCAGTAATGACATGTATGATACGGGTAATGAATTTGTAGATGCAGAAGAAATTGGAGATGGAATATACACCATTACGTATACATTTGATCAGACAGGCACGTATTATATCAAATATCACGTAACGGGACAGGGCTATCATTCCATGAGAACGAATGAAATCCATGTTGAATAAGTTAGTAGAGAGAGCAAAGCATACAAAGATTGTATGGTTGCTCCTTCTTTTTAGTGTTGCTTTCTTAGTAGTAGCACCTAGCGTAGGGAATGCACAGGTAGTTATAGAAGAATCCTTTCCTAAGCCGGAATCTATTCTTCGAGAAGCACCAGCTGAAATCGAAATACAGGTATCCGAGTACATTCCTAATATCATGGGCCAGCTACTTTTAAAAGATGAACAAGGTAGCCTACTAGCACAGGAAATGTTTGAAAAAGGAAGCACATTTCAAATGGATGTTCCCCTGCTTGAGGATGGTACCTACTTTGTTCATTGGCAGGTATTAGATACAGATGTACAAGTTACGGGTGGGGCGTTTCGCTTTATGATAAGCCATGAAGATGCTGAAACCGAGGCAACTCTATTTAATAACATCTTCTCTAATAATGATTCTAATATAGATGATCAGCAGGAGTCTAAGCTATCAATGCTGAGTAGAGCTGGAAAGCTAGTTATTATGCTTTGTGTAGCAGGGTGGATAATCTTTCACTATCTGTTCTGGTCAAAAGAGGGAGAGAGAAACGTTCGATTAGCCTCCCATATGAAGCTGAGAATAGAACGTAGACTGTATATAATATCAGCTCTTCTTATGCTTCTCTTAGATAGTACGCATATTCTCCAACAATCTGCCGATTTTTTAGGATCAAGCTGGGACAATAGAGAGGTTCTGCAGCTATCCATCGCTGTCGCTACCTCCTCTATGTTTGGTGTAATAGCCCTGGTGCGGATATGTAGTTTAGTATTATTGATAGCTTTAACGTTTCTACATTCTTTTAAGTACCGTGAAGGGCTTAAGGTTATCTTAGGGGTTATCCTTATCATAAGCTTTTCCTGGAGTCAGCATGCGTACTTAGGCAACGTATTTGTATCTCACAGTGTTCATCTTTTGCTTCTAACTGTTTGGTTTGCGGGCTTATTAGGTTTTGGCATCTATTCCTTTGTGCTTAAATCAGATACATTAGCTTTAAGTTATATTCATAAAAGGTTAGCTTTTTTTTCAAAGTTATCTATTTACCTTTTGCTTTTTACTGTTGGATCGGGGCTTTTATTAAGCTTTGGGTACGTAGGGTCATGGACAAAGCTTTTTTCTACAAGCTATGGGGTGATATTACTTTGGAAGCTAGTGCTGTTTACACCTGTTTTGCTTATTGCTACTTTACATCGTTTAGTATGGTGGCCATCCTTAATAAAGGTACAAAGCGAGCAGTATAAAAAGCAAGGTATAAACGCACTTCTATGGGGGTTACGGATTGAACTTTTGTTAGCTTTGGCTGTGACGATTATCTCGGGAATTCTATCGCAAACCGACCCCCCTGTAGACCTCGAACACTTAAGACATGATCATGACGTGCATATTCATTTAGATTCTTCAGCAGCTTCAACCCCTGACGAAATCATGCTTGAGGGATTTGTCTTAAAGGATAGAAAAAGGCTAGAGGGAGCAAAAGTGACCTTCGATTTGTGGGATAAAAAGCACGAGGATTTGTTCTCCGATATTCAGAACTACTGTAATGCGAACAATATTCGCCTTGATGTGTTTATGGATGTTTTAGCTGAGCGAGGTGTAGTGCAAAGCTCAAAGGGGAAAGAAACCTCTGATCACACGTATCAAGCCGTTTTACAACTAGATGCTAAGGTTTGGACCGTTAACGTAACGGTTGAACACGAGGCATTAGAGGGTGGTCGTACAAGCCAAGAATTCACCTTAGCAATGGGAGATTAAAAGGGTAAGCCATGACAAGCCCCGTTGGCTTTACCCTTTTATGTAAACTCCTCTGAATCAAAAGGGATGACTTCAACATGGTTCATCCCCTGATTCATGACAGAAGCAAGCTTTTCTAAATCTATATCCTGATCAATCAGTATATTTTGCTGTGTAACTAGTTCTCTGCTTTGAGCCTCAATTTGATGGCCAGTATGATCATCGTTTAAGTGATTAGAAAGCCTAATCGAATTGTCTGTGTTGGGTGTGTTGCTGTTAGAGGCTATCCAGAAAAGAACAACTAGTAAAACACAAAGGAGGAATAGATTTTTTTTAGACATGATCTCACCTCTCTGGTTTTATCTCTCTCCTGCGACCTTCACCTTCTCTTATTTCTCTGAGTCCTCTGCATGAAAGGAATGATAGCCTTCAACTAATTTATCAAGACGTTCTAGCTCGTGATAGTAATCGATGATAGCGGCAATAGCTGGAAACATATGAATCCAACGCTCCTCCAATGAGCTGTCCTTTTCCTGATACTCTTTAATAAACTTCTCGAGCACCTGTTGTCTGCCTAACAGGACCTGAGGCTCAGGGACATGAGGATGCTTGATCTTTAATTTTCCTTCATACTTCAAGAAGATTTTCTCTTGATAATTGGTCAACAGATCAAT
Organism: Bacillus horti; assembly: GCF_030813115.1. Lineage (NCBI taxonomy): Bacteria > Bacillati > Bacillota > Bacilli > Caryophanales > Bacillaceae > Caldalkalibacillus > Caldalkalibacillus horti. The sequence continues at coordinate 127,572 of NZ_JAUSTY010000012.1, forward strand.
TTCTTCCTTAATCAATTGCTGTAGCTGTTCAGGAAGCATTGCTAATGCAGGCTGGTTACGCTCTAGTTGCTTAAATAAATACAACGCTTTATTAGTCGTCTGAAGCATTTTGCGAAACAGGACCAGCTTCCTAGTCTTTGTGTACTTCATTTTTCTGAAATAAGTTCGTTCTTCCTTATACAAAGAGTACGTATGCTCAAGCTGAGATAGCTCTTCCTTCAAGCGTTTGCTTTCTGCTCGATATGTTTTATCATCAAACTCATTCATGCTACTTGCCCGCAAGTAGGTAAGCAGGGAGTTGTTTGCTTCTTGGATTTGGGAATACAGCCGATCTTCATACTTTGGTGGTAAAAATAGTACATTCACAACAGCGGAGGCACCTATTCCAATTAAAATGAGTAAAAAGCGATCAAAAGCAAACATAAGAAAATCAGCTTGTACGCTCTCCATAATCGCTATGACTGTAACAACGGAAAGAGTAATGCTTTTTTCAAAGCGAAGCTGTAGGTTGATGGCGATCACGATAATGACAACCAGTCCCACAACAAAAGGATCATTGCCTAAAAAGTAAGCAAACATGATGGCTAGTACGGCACCAATAGTATTCGCTTGAAGCTGATCAACAATATTTTGCCATGAGCGATACAAGGAGGGCTGAATTGCTAAGACAGACGCCAATGCAGCAAAAACAATAGGCTCTAATTGTAATAAAGCCGCTATATATAAAGATAAGCAAACGGCAATCCCCGTTTTAATAATACGAGCTCCTAATTTCATGTTTCAATTCCCTTCCCGAAACGTCGTCTTTACTCCTATATACTTTAAATTTACCCCCAAACAGTGAAAAAATCTAACCAATTATGTATGTATGCTAGTTTACCCGAAATATGTCTGATGATCAAATGGTCATGGGGGAAAGATATCTTAAACCCAATAAGAATAAAATAGATTGATTAAAACCCTCATCAAAATAACAAGAAGAAGGGACTGCATTTTTCGCAGTCCCTTAATGACTAGTTCTGTTCATTGTTTGTGTTATTTCTATTCCGTTGAAACGGAAGGATCAGCCTGCTGCTTAATTGGTACTAGCTGGATAAAGTGCTCTGAGCAGGTATTTTTCAGCTCAAGAATTTGGGCTGCTTTTTCTTGCTGTCCTGTAGCTAATAGTTCCTCAATATATACACCAAGTAGCTCTGAGACGTCCTGCTTTCCTTTTTCCGATAAGGATTCAAGACTGATCTTAGCCGCCTTAGCAATTCTACGGTAAATGGCTGCTTCATCTAGACCATATTTTCGATCTAATCTTAGATACACGACTCCACCTGTCATCCCTGAACAAATCCAAGGGCCTGGATCTCCAAGGACGAGAGCACGTCCGTTGGTCATATATTCAAAGGCAAATCCTTTGATGTTGGCTCTTGCTCCGATTCCCCCAAGTTCATCCTGGAGAGGAGAAGTTACTTCGCCAGCAATAATGACATCTGCTCCGGATAAACGAATTCCTGCTCTAGAGTCGGCATTGCCTTGGACGATAAATAATCCCTTTTGAGCACCGTAACAGAAGCCTTTCCCCACAGATCCATTAATAAATTGCCCCACTTTGTTTTTAGCTTTCAGAATGCTTGTTACTCCACCGAAGGAGGTTTTTCCTACCCCGTCTTGAGCTCCACCCTGAACGCGAATATGAATGCCTTCAACATTAAAGGCGGCTAATCCATTTCCAGGTACAGACCCAGCATCAAAGTTTAGCTCTACCTTTGGTAAGGATAGATAACTGCCGTCTAGGCGATTTTTCACTCTTTCACCAGCGTAGCGACTACCTAGAACCCTCTGATCGGCGAGGACATCCGAGAAGTCACGAACAAGAGGCTGATCAAAGGAAACATATGGGTTGGATTCCACTTGATGTTCTGCTCCAGCAGCAAGAGCTAGCTTCTGCTCCTGCTTTTTCTCTACCTTCTGGAGCTTTGCAACCTTAGCTTGCTTTTCTTGAGCAGCTGCTAATAAAGCCGTTAAATCAAGCTTCTCCAATTCTCTAACCTGCTGCAGAAGATCAGAGCGTCCAACAAGCTCCTGAGCATGCTTGTAGCCTAACAACCCGGTCAAGCGCTGCAGCTCCTGACCAAACGTACTGAACATCGTTTTTAGCCCGCTAACAGCTAAATCAAGCTCTCTAGGAATAAAGCGTTTCAAGCCTTTTTCTGCCGCTTCATCCTGAGAATCAATTTGTGTAGCAATCCCTACATGACACGTATCAAGGTGACAGCCTCGACAAGCTGTACATCCAACAGCGATCATAGATAACGTTCCGAAGCCCACACGGTTTGCCCCTAACAGCATAACCTTTAAGGCATCAAGTGAGCTCTTAATTCCACCATCGCCCCAAACCTCAACTTGGTCACGCAATCCAGCTTCAATTAAGGCGTGATGAGCTAGCTTAACACCAAGCTCTACTGGCAGTCCGACATGCTGTAAGGCGTGAATACGAGCTGCTCCAGTGCCTCCGTCAAAGCCACTTAAGCTTACAACGTCAGCTCCAGCCTTTGCTATCCCCACAGAGATCGTCCCGATATTTGGAACGATAGGAACCTTTACAATCACCTTTGCTTCATGATTTGCTGTCTTAAGCTCTGTAATAATTTGAGCTAAATCCTCAATCGAGTAGATGTCGTGATTATTTGACGGGGAAATAAGGTCTGAGCCAATCGTAGCATTACGAGCTGCAGCAATTTTAGCTGTTACCTTAGAACCAGGAAGATGTCCGCCTTCGCCAGGCTTAGCTCCCTGACCAATTTTAATCTCAAGTAAATTGGAGGAGTTAGCCAGCTCTACATTTACCCCAAAGCGCCCAGACGCTACTTGTAGTCCTCTGGTACGAGGATATTTGCCAAGCATATCCTTAATTTCTCCACCCTCACCGTTGATACTGATCATATTCAGCTGTTCAGCTGCTTCAGCATAAGCACGGTATGCCGTTTCGTTCTGTGAACCAAAGGACATGGAGCTAATCACAAACGGTAAATCATGCTCACCGACACCTACACTGACGTCATCAGCGGAAACTGGAGAATTCTCTTGATTTGCTTTTTCAAAGTTGAGATCTGTAACGTGACGAATAGAAATAGGTGTCGCTTCCTCGATTTCAGCTACTTTTTCTGCGTATTCACTATAATCAAGCTCACCTTTAGCGATTTGACCAATCGGTTTCCATACACGAGGGAATATTCTAAACGTACGCCCAGCACGTGTTTTATCATCAGCAAAATCTAAAGCACGTTTGCGAGCATCCTCTTCTAGCTGCTCAAAACCTAGACCGATCTGCTCTGATCCACAGAAGGATACAACCTGCAGGAGATCCGCTATCTCTTGACGTAATCCAATCCCTGAGAAAATTCGATTGTAGCCTCGCAGCTCATGAATACCAATTGTTGATGTCACTTTTTCTAAGCCTTTATTAAGAGCAGAAAACAGATGACGAGCCCCGTCCGCATTTTCTGCCGAAGAGACCGTTGCAAATAGAAGATACGGATTAACGGCATTAGCTCCTAGACCACTGGCCACAGCAATATCATGGAGAGATCGAATCGCTGCTGAACGTAGAATAATACTCGTTTTTCTACGTAAAGAGATACCAAGCTCATTCCTTGTATGAACGAGATGCTGATCTATGGCTGACACGATTAAATGTGGATCAATCCATAAATGTCCGTCAGCATGAGACTTGCGATCATCTAGTATGAGAATCTGTGCTCCATCTATAACGGCAGAGGCAGCTTCCTGCTGTAGACGTTGAATCGCTTGAGCTAAGGATTCTTGACCCTCCTGACAGGTCACATCCAACGTGTGCACATGTCCTTCAAAGTAGGCGATCACTTGCTCATAGGAAAGCGTTTCTAGCTCAGGAGAAGCCGCTTCCCCCACTACACCTTCAAGGAGGATAGGAGAGTAGAGCTCAACTCGCTTATCCGTTTGTTGTTCTGAGCTTTCCTCCTCAATGACAGAGCGTGAGCCCAATACAACACGGGTAGAAAAATGCTCCATTTCTCGCTCTCTATCGATTGCTGGATTTGTCACAACCGCTACACTTTCCTTAAGGTAATCTGCGATATTCTGGCGTTCCTTCGTTAAAGCAGCTAGAGGACCGTCATGCCCTAGAGAGCGAACCGGGTCTGCCCCATTAGAAGCCATCTGCTCGGCGAGCTGAATATGGTCTCTGTCCCAGCCAAACGCTCCATACCATTGATCTGTAAAAATCAAATCTTCCTCAACATCTGTAGTCGAAGGTAGGGAAGGAACCTGGATCATTTTTCGAGAGTTATCAACCGCCTTGCGCTGTGTATAACGATCATAGACCTCCTCTTGTAGCTCGTGATGCTGGTAAACGACAACCATTCCATCCTGTAGCTTTACACCTACCTTTTCACCTGGAGCTAAGGATTTGGGCTCGGCAATCATTTCTGTTGCTGGTACAAGTCCTTGCTCTGAGGAGAAGAACAATTGCTCATCTGTTTCAACGACCCATAGGGGTCTTAAGCCTAGAGAGTCAATACTGAACACGCACTCATCTTGATAGCGCGAAACGATTCCTGCTGGTCCCTGAGCAAAGTGGCCCCATGTTTGACGAATGTCCACATAGAGATCCTGAAGCTTAGGGTTCAGATTCTTAATCTCATTAATAATAGGTGGGAAAACCATTTCTAATGCTTCAAATAAACTAAAATGATAACGATGGATTAACGTTTCAATCGTACGATTTAAATCCTGTGAGTCACTTCCTGCTGAATCCAAAGGTGCTCCAATCATTTGAGCCTCCTGGCGTAGCTGGTTCACCGTATTAATTTCACCGTTATGCCCTAGCAAACTAAAGGGCTGTACTCTGAAAAAGTTAGACAAGGTATTCGTAGAGTAACGATTGTGCCCGATAGATACAGTAGATTCAAACTGAGCATTACCTAAATCCTTAAAATACTTAGGTAAAATATTTGCAGCTCCCATCACCTTGTAGACACAAGATTGATTGTTTAATGAAGCGACATGAACGTCATACTTTTCCTCAATGCTAATCTGTAGCTCAAATAGAGAGTGGGCAACGCTAGTATGCCCTGATGAAGATAGAGATCCACTGATTTGCCAGAATAACGGCTCATCCTGCTTCCCATTAGGACCTAAAACAGAGGAATCCACTTGATTCTCTAATTCTAAGTATATGTTTGCTTGCTGAGTATCAAAGAGTTCACGAATCTCTTTCTGTGTTTGCCTTACATCAACATGTGTAGGAATAAACAGATGAGCAACAAAAAACTCCTCGGAGTAGACCAGATTAGCTGGCAAGTCGGCTTGTTCAAAACGTGTTGACCACAGTGAGCGTGGGATATCTGTTAACAGACCACAGCCATCACCTTCGCCATTAATGAAACCAGATCTATGCTCCATCTTAATCAGCGCGTCAACCGCGTTTAAAATGTTTTGGTGTGTGGGGGCGTTATCCTTATTCACAATCGCTACAATCCCACAGCTATCATGCTCTGCATGATGGAAGTTTTTAAATTCACTTGGTGTCCATTTTCTCATATCAACTGGTCAGCTGATCTGACCTTCACCTCCTGTTAGATTTATTGACAAGTAATTCAATAATAGCATGAAAATTCAGACCAAACAAGATAATATGACTGAATATTCAAATGTAAGCGTTTTTATACAAAGGAAACAAGCTATTTCAATTATATGAATGTATACACTATACAAGGATGAAAGCGCTTTTATAAAAAAATCTAAAAAATAATAAAACTACACTTCAACGATTTCTCGAAAAGGTGTAGTTTTTTAAACCATAAATGTTTCTCTTCTTAACGTCGAGACATGCCTTGGAAGACCTTGTCTACCGCTTCTAATGTTTCTCGAACGTCCTGCTCGGTATGTTTAATAGTAAGAAACCATGCTTCGTATTTTGATGGAGCGAGATTAATGCCGTGCATAAGCATTCCTTTAAAGAAGGTAGCAAACGCTTCTCCGTCACTCCGTTCTGCTTCTTCATAATTCGTTACTTGATCCACCCCAAAGTAAACGGTGAGGGCTCCACATAAGCGGTTGAGGCAGATGTGAATATCATGTTTTTGCGCTAATTCATTTATACCTTGCTCAAGCTTTTGACCAAGTTGATCTAGATAAGCATACGTATCCTTTTCCTGTAGAACCTCTAAACATGCAATTCCAGCAGAGATTGAAGCTGGATTTCCTGCCATTGTTCCAGCCTGATAAGCAGGACCTAACGGGGCAACCTGCTCCATAATTTCCTTACGACCGCCATACGCACCAATGGGTAGTCCACCACCAATGATTTTTCCGAGAACGGTCATGTCGGGCTCGACGCCAAGGAGATTCTGTGCTCCTCCATACTTAAAGCGAAAGGCAGAAATCACCTCATCATAAATAACAAGTGCTCCTGCGCTATGAGTTAGTTCATTCACCTGCTGCAGAAAATTAGCTTCAGGCTGAACGATACCAAAATTACCAACAATCGGCTCTACTAACACAGCAGCAATCTCTTGGCCCCAACGTTCTAATGCAGCCCTAAAGCTCTTTATGTCGTTAAAAGGAACCGTAATGACCTCGCTTGCAATGCTGCTAGGAACACCAGCACTATCAGGAATTCCTAAAGTAGAGGGACCTGATCCAGCCGCCACTAATACTAAATCGGAATGACCATGATAGCAGCCAGCAAACTTAATAATCTTATCCCTTTTCGTGTAGGCTCTAGCTACTCGAATGGTGGTCATTACTCCCTCTGTACCTGAATTCACAAAACGAATCTTTTCCATTGAAGGGATGGCTTCTCTAAGCATGGAAGCAAAGCGAACCTCAAGCTCAGTAGGTGTTCCATAAAGTGTCCCATTTTGAGCCGCCGTAGTTATAGCTGCAGTGATATGTGAATGGGCATGTCCTGTGATAATAGGCCCGTATGCCGCTAAATAATCAATGTACCGGTTTCCATCAACATCCCAAAAATAAGCACCGTCTGCCTTAGCCATAAAAACAGGGGCTCCTCCACTAACGGCTTTATAGGAGCGTGAAGGACTATTAACGCCTCCAACAATTACGTCCAACGCTTTCTCATATAGCTCTTCAGATGTAGAATGCTTCATTATGTAGTTCCTCCTCGGTTTATTATGTATTAATAATAATATTGAATGTTCATTAAAATAGGAATGGCCTTTTAGTTTAGCTATTCCCTCAGGACTTAGCTGTGATCCAGCTGACAAATTACAATTGTGCTAACGCCTTCTAATTAATATGCAAGCTAACGTAAGCTGCTAGTTTAAATGTTTACCATGTTTTTAGCATCAAAAGTATATCACGTTACCCACAGATATGTCATACATAAGCTGTCCTTCTTGCTCATACAATGACATAGAAGGGGGACAAGAGGGTGATGAAGCTTATTGTATATATCATATTGTTGCTTTGCATCGGTGTTATGACGATTAGCTTTACAAGACTTTTTCGTTTTAACACGGAACAATGTCCTGTGTTCTCTTGGACCCACTTTTTATTGTTAATCTGGGCTTATTTAATTTTGACCGTTGGTTTTTCTCTTATATATCTCAGTTTAGAGTTTCTAGGCAATCCGATTCTGGCCTTTAACTATAGTGTAACTCCCGGATCCATTTCATATATTGGCAACTTAATCTACTTTAGCTTGGTCACTATGCTGACGGTAGGCTATGGAGACATAACCCCCATAGGTCTGGGGAAATTTATTGCTAGTACCCAAGCGTTAATCGGGTACTTATTGCCAGCTGCTTTCTTAGCATCCGGTATAGCAAAATCAACACAAAAATGGAGTCGATCGGGATAAATGTGGATTTTTTATTAGACTAGGTAAAGGTCTATACCTTGGCTACTTCTCGGCATAAACTAAAAGTGGGAATAACGATTACCTCCTCCATTTGTGACACGTTCATGTTGAACGTGTCTTTTTTTGCAGGTGAGTAATTTTGATTAAGTTAAATAGACAATTGAAAGACGCCGTCTACACACATGAAAATGGGGTGAAATGGAGTCTTCGCTGTAGAACTCCTTTGGAACAGCCTCATTTAGCATAGAGTGATATACTTTGGGGAACGATGCAGAGTAAGGTACATAATATGAGTAAGAAGCGTGGTTTTGCAAGGTTTGAAATGCTGATTTGCAAGATTCGGAGTGCGGATTTGCAGGAATTTTTGTCCTCGATGGAGAAGAATAAGGCAGAATAAAAATAGAAAGGGGGAGACGGTAGCATGAAGCTTATGATTTGCATCACGAATAAGAAGTATGGCTCTAGCTTAATTAAGACTCTAGGTAAAAATGGATATGGAGTAACAAAGCTGGCAAGCACGGGTGGCTTTTTAAAGGAAGGGAACGATACACTACTGATTGGTGTAGGTAATCAAGATGTTAGTGAATTGAAACAGTTAATGAAGGCTTCAGTGGAGGAGCTAGAGAAACAGAAAGGCTGGAAGCCTAAAGAACATCGTTTCACCTCTTTTGTGATCAATGGACAGAATTTTTTGCCCTTGCTCCACAAGAATAAGCATAACGATTGACAATTTAGCTCCTGATAGCTAAACTTATTTATAAACATTATAAAGTAATAATAAATTCACCTTAAGATTGGAGGGATATGGACATGACAAATCATTTGGGTCTGGCCATGGATAAGTTGAAAGCCACTGGTGTCAGAATGACTCCTCAGCGTCATGCCATATTAGCCTATTTATTTGAAACGATGGAGCACCCCACGGCGGATGATATTTATAAAGCGCTTGAGGAGAAGTTTCCAAGCATGAGTGTAGCTACGGTTTACAACAATCTACGCCTTTTTAAAGAAGCGCATCTGGTTCGTGAGCTAACTTATGGCGATGCTTCTAGCCGATTTGATGCCAATGTTTCTGATCACTACCATGCGATTTGTCGCCAATGTGGTAAAATTGCTGATTTCGATTATCCTTTTTTGGATGAGATTCAAACAGCGGCTACAAAGGAAACTGGTTTTCAGGTAGATTCCCATCGCTTAGAAGTTTATGGCTTATGTGAAGAGTGTCATTCCGTAAGAAAGGCTAATTAATTCAATATCACATACAGCTTAGAAAAGCTGATAACATTCCTATCTTGAACCCACATCTAGTGAAGGATTTCCCATCTCTAGAGGGATTCGAGATAGGCTTTTTTATTTTTTTGATTCATTGCCTAATATTTTGCTCCATTCGTACATGTCAAAAAAAATTCATTTCCCCATTTCCTCCAAACATTGCTACAATTAAAGGTGAGAAAGAGAGGGGGAAACGAACGTTGCAGGTTGAAAAGCTTCCATCACGAAAAGCAAAAAAATCCTCAGTCAGCTTCAAATTATTCCTTGCCCTGCTTATCGCTTTGTTTTTAACGGCAAGTATCCTTATTCTGTACATCGTTATCCAACAGGTTAAGGTGAATGATGAAAGGGTGCTCCCGTACCCGGAGCCGGAGCTGCATGACGAACTGGGGACCTTTTATCCCGTAATTTATCAAGGTGTCTTAGAGGAAGACAAAGTGTTGCATCAAGGAGAAGAGTTTTACATTCCTTTAGACATGCTTGTTACTTATATTGATCCAACGCTACATTATGATGCTGGGGAGCAGGTTTTAATACTTACCACAGAGCATAATGTTATTACGTTAAAGAGCAACGCTTTAACTAACGAAATTAAAGGGGAGACAACAGAGCTCCAATTTCCTATTTTAGAGGCTGATGGTGAGGTCTATGTTCCATATTCTCCGTTTACCGACGTTTATCCATTTTCGTTTACTTTACATGAGCAGACCAATGTTCTTGAGCTTCGCTCTAATTTGCATGTCCCTGTTCAGGGCAGAGCCTATGCTCCGGTGGCTGAAGGCAAAGAGCCAGAATATGTGTATGTACGGACGGAGCCTACTGTCGAAGCTCCATACGTTGAGGCTCTTGCTCATGACACAGAAATTGAAATGATTACAGAACAGAGTGGTTGGTACTATGTTCAAACAGAAGCGGGAGCATTAGGCTTTGTTCCTAAAGAAGATGCTGTTTTTACAGGAATCATGAAGCTTCCAATTGCAGATTTAAGTGGTTCAGGCTTTGATGGAGATAAGGAGTCCTTCCAAGCGTGGAATCCGATTGGCTCTAAAATTAATATGACTTGGGAGCATGTGGTCAGCCGAACTCCGAATCCTGACAACATCGATCCTATGCCCGGAGTTAATGTAGTATCTCCGACATGGTTCCATTTTCAAGATGAGGATGGTAGCTTAAGCAATTTCGCGGATAAAAGCTATGTGGATTGGGCTCACCAGCAAGGCTATCAGGTGTGGGCGTTGGTGACGAATGAGTTTGATCCTGATCTAACGACTACCATTTTATCTAGCTATGAGAAACGAAGGAATGTGATTCGTCAGCTTGTTTACTTTTCTGAGCTATACGATCTTGACGGAATTAACATCGATTTTGAAAATGTGTACTTAGCCGATAAAGAAAATGTAGTCCAGTTTATGAGGGAGCTTACCCCTTACATGCATGATTTAGGTTTGGTTGTATCTATCGACGTAACAATCAAATCAACAAGTGAAATGTGGTCTATGTTTCTTGATCGACCAGCGTTAGGAGAAATCGTAGATTACATGATGATCATGACCTATGATGAGCACTGGGGATCAAGTCCAGTAGCTGGCTCAGTAGCCTCCCTCCCTTGGGTTGAAAATGGTCTGCGAGGAGTCTTAGAAGAAGTGCCTAATGAGAAGGTGCTTTTAGGGATTCCTTTCTATACAAGGCTATGGAAGGAAGAACAGGGCGAAGACGGTCAAACAAAGGTCAGTTCAAGAGCTTTCTCCATGTCTGGAATCGAAAATTGGATGGCTGAAAGAGATGTTGATTTTACGTTTGATGAGGCAACCGGTCAGCATTATGCCGAATATGAGGATACAGAAGAGAAGGCTGTCTACAAAATATGGCTAGAGGATGAGCGCTCCGTTGCTCAGCGGATCGAGCTGGTGCACAAATATGATTTAGCTGGTGTGGCGTCTTGGCGTAGAGGCTTTGAAAAGCCAGTGATCTGGGAAGTGATTGAAGAGGGGTTACATTCTGTTCAATAAAATGCACCCTGTTACAATAGTCTCTAATCGGGAGTATTCCTACGATTAGAGACTTTTTTAATGAAAGCTATTATGGTAAGAATAATTCTAATCGTTCTCTACCTAGAGTGCAGATATCCTTACCGTTATAGTTGAAGAAGGATTTCTGTTTAAAATAAAGGAGTGAAAACATGAATAAAAGAAAACCGAAGGGGCTGGAAGGAGAACTTGTCTATTTAAGTCCAGTTAGTAGCGAAGACGCCAATCTATACTATGATGAACTATTTGATCCAGAGGCTAGAAAGCTAACAGGAACTAAAGTTCTTTTTACATTTGACCAGGTAGTCCAATACTTGAAAGATAGATCCATGAGTTCAACTTCCGTCCTATGCTTTATTGTCTTGCAAAAAAACGATGAAATTATTGGTGACATCGCTCTCCAAGATATTGACACAACGAACCGTAGTGGTGGGATACGGATTAGTATTAACAAACATAATCATCAGGGACGGGGGTACGGAACAGAAGCTTTAAAGCTTATGCTTGATTATGGCTTTGGGCAGCTGAACCTTCATAGGATTGAGCTAACGGTTTATGATTACAATGAAAGAGCGATTCATGTTTATGAAAAAGTTGGCTTTAAAGTTGAAGGTAGGTTAAGAGATGCTTTGTATTATGATCACGCCTATCATGACACTATTTTTATGAGTATCTTGGAGGATGAATTTAGACAGCTCTATAAGCAAACTTAGTCCAGTCATATGCTTAACGGACTGCCATCCTGTTGTTACAATAGTTACAACACAACGCAAGGGGACTATACACGGTACACTTTGACACAAACGACTAATCAATTTGTTCATAGAGTATTGTATGGGATTAGTTTAGTTCAGGTAGAATTGCAAGAGAACGAAAACAAGGCAGCTTTTATGTTAAGCGCCTTGTTTTTCTTAGCTTCATAAATCTCCTCTGTTTTATGTATCCTAAAAGCTAATGGTATTTAGCCACTTACATCCTTCAGTTTGCTTTTGGGCGCGATACGCGTTCCATGATCAGAGCTACTCTGGGGCGAGGAAGAAAACGACCCATCTGGGCAGCCATGTAATTGTTGCGTCCGTCGACGATATAACTGCTTCCCCGGTCGATTCCACGAAACCCAGCTTGTACCACGCTCTCCGGGGCGGATAACGCGCTGCCTGCCGCCATGTCATGGCTGCCAACCGCATCGAAAAAGCCTGTATCAGTTGCCCCAGGGCACAGGGCAAGCACGCGGACACCGCGTCCGCGGGTTTCTGCCCATAGCGCTTCGGAGAAGGACAGCACGAACGCTTTGGTGGCACCGTAAACGGCCGAGTAGGCGCAAGGCACAAACGCTGCCATCGAAGCCACGTTTACGACGATTCCATCCTTGCGCTTAAGCATGCCGGGTAGAAAATGATGCGTCAGGTCGACAAGCGCAGCGGTGTTCAGCATAATCTCTGCCTGCTCGCGCTCCGGGTCCATATCCTCAAAGCGACCATACGTACCAATGCCGGCATTGTTGATGAGAATATCAACCGTCAGGCCAAGTTCGGCGATGGATTCCGCCAGTTGTCGTGGGCTACCAGCTTTGGACAAGTCGCTGGGCAGGGCATACGCCTGTACGAGATGCTTGCTCTTGATTTCGTCAGCCAACGCTTCCAGCTTATCTTTGGAACGTGCGACCAGTACAATATGACAGCCTCGTGCCGCCAACTCTATGGCATACGCCTTTCCGATTCCAGAGGAAGCGCCGGTGACCACAGCCAGCTTGCCTTGATATTGATATTGGTTCATGAAAAAACCCCCTTGTCGTTGAATGTCTTGATCATACCAACGACAGGAGGGGGATAACCACAGTGTATTCATACTAGTAATAGAACTAACAGGCTAAGATTGCGCTGACAATTTGCTGTCTTGTGCCAGCAGGAGTGCCAGTCTCTCCTCTGTGCCCGAACTTGGAGTCGGAACAAAAAAGCACCATTGCAGTCCAGGATCGTTGTCGATGGGTGCACAATGGAGTGTAAACGCCAGCTCTTGTCCGCCGGGAAGGCGATAACGAATCGGGATCGTGCTTTTTTGCCTAATTTCATGCTGATCCCACAAACGTACGAAGTCCTCACTGTTCCGTTTCAAACGGTCCAATCGTTCCGTGTACGACGGGTTGTCTTTGTGGCGATCGAAGCTTGCCCGGGTCAATGCCGTCATGTAACGAGCAAAGTCTTCCCAATTGACCAACCTTTTTCGGTACTCCGAATCCAGAAACGACAGCATCACCATGTTTCGTTCACTTTCCGGTAGGCGGCCGAAATCCGCAACAACGAGCTCTGCCCCCCGATTCCAGGCAATCAAATCGGCAACCTCATTCGCGATAAAAGAAGGATAACGCAATTGATTTACAAGGCTTTGTAGAAAACTGGCATCGGCTTCTTCTGGTTTCGGTGTCTTACTGGTACTAACTGGATTGTGTGTGGCTAGGTCGAACAAGTGCTTCCGCTCGTCCTCGTCCAGTTGGAGTGCTTGGCTGATATGGGACAACACCTCAAGGGAAGGGTTTCTCTCTCTGCCCTGCTCCAACCAGGTATAGTAAGTTACACTCACATTGGCCAGATAGGCGACTTCTTCCCTTCGAAGTCCTGGGGTACGCCTTCGCCCAGGGAATGACTTGATCCCTGCTTCTTCAGGCTGAAGCCGATATCGACGCGATTTAATGAATTCTCCCAATGCGGATGAAGTATGACGATTTTCCATACAACCCATGTCTCCTTTTTTTCGTCCGATATTCTTAATCAATTATAGTAATTCAATGATAATTTTTCTTCTCCTTCTTTAAAAAAAAGATTCCTATATCAAAAATAGAGGTGATCAGACTTTATTTGCGAAAAAAAACAGCATAGCATCTTCTCAGGTGATTTGGAAGGTGCATATAACTGTTTTGTTCTCTTAGCATTCAATAATTCCAGCGTTCATTTGAATCTTCTTTTTATAAAATCACTATGCCTGATCTGAATGGTTATCGGTTGCCAGGCTTCTATCTACAGTAAGCTTCTGCTTACAATGCATACAGGCATCAACTTTTCCCAACATTTTCGTCGGTTTTTCACAATTGGGACAGGTGATATAAGCTGATTTGGCGGAAAGAAATCCGATCCAGAAATAAACAACCGTACTCAACAACACCATGAGTAGTCCAAGTCCCATAAATAACCCTGATATAAGGGGAGAATTTGTTAGAAATGAACCATACGTAACAATAATCCCACCAAAAACTAATCCTAAAGCAAACGAGCGGATTAGATTAATTTTTCCCTTCTTAAACATCGTACATTCCTCCTTGAAACCATAGTATAGCATACTTGGCTCAATGAAAAGCAGAGATAAATTCGAAACATTTATGTCGAAAGAAAAAGACGTTAATGAAGAAATCTGTAGAATAACTTTTAGAAATGAAAAGGATTTCTTAGCAGATGTGTAGAACTTAAATTCTATGTTAACAATGTCTTAGCATTATAAACAAAAATAAACAAAATTAAATTTAAGGCTGAAGGATTGGTGGATAAGATGGATAATCAACTGCGAAGCTTATATCAGGAACGCTCAAGAGAAAGCGACACGCTAGGAATCCTGCTCATTCAAAAAAAAGAAGCAATGAGCCCTCTCACAGACGGCTTTGATGCCATCCTCTTAGTGATTTCTCAAAACATACAAGAGCAATGGTATGTACACCATTACCGTCATGAGGAACAAAGAACACAGGTCATCACCGTTAACAAAGAAGAGCTTAATACTTGGCTAGCAGCAGGCAGTAACCGTCGTGCTGTGGAATGGATCCTGCAAGGGAAAATTTTGTTTGACCGTAATGAATATATTTCATCTATAAAAGACAGGCTTGAAGCCTTTCCTTTTGAGCTTAGAAAGAAGAGGCTATGTATTGAGTTTGCTCATCTTATTCGTAGGTATCAGGAGGGCAAGGATCTTTATTTGGCTGGTCATTATTTAGATGCTTTTAATCATATACTTCATGCTTTGCATCATTGGGCTAGACTCGCTGTTATTGAGAATGGCTTTCACCCTGAGCTTACATTATGGAGACAGGTTAAAAGTATTGATGCCGAAGTCTATAAGCTTTATGATGAACTGGTGAGTGGTGAAGAATCTCTGGAGAAAAAAATTGATCTGTTACTTATTGCTAGTGAATTTTCCTTGGCTTCAAAAACAAACCTAGCTTGTACACATCTTATTGAAGTTATGGATAAGAAGGTCACTCCTTGGGAAATTCAAGAGCTTCTTATTGAAACAGATCTTGTGGAGTATTCCTTTGATCTGAGTATCCTTCTTGAGCATCTTATTAAAAAACAAATTGTGAAGGAAGTACACATAGAAAGCCAAACAGGTGATTTTTATTTAAGGGCGTATCAAGTTGTAAAACCTTCTTAAAAAAAGCTATTGCTTTTCAAAAGTAGACGTGTTAAGATATCACTTGTCCTCATAAAAATGAGACGATAAAAAACATGTGCCGGTGTAGCTCAACTGGTAGAGCAACTGACTTGTAATCAGTAGGTTGGGGGTTCAAGTCCTCTCGCCGGCACCAGATTTTTTTAAAGCATGAGCCATTAGCTCAGTTGGTAGAGCATCTGACTTTTAATCAGAGGGTCGAAGGTTCGAGTCCTTCATGGCTCACCATTTACAAAGCAGCGTAAGCAGGACTCTTCTTACAGGTTCCCTCGTATTGATTGAATAAGGGAAGGTAAGGAAACGAGACTAGCTGACGCGTCGGAGTCCTTCATGGCTCACGACCATAACATGCGGGTGTGGCGGAATTGGCAGACGCACTAGACTTAGGATCTAGCGCCTTACGGCGTGGGGGTTCGACTCCCTTCACCCGCACCATTATTATCTAGCGATACTACGTTGATTTACTTCATAGCGAGCGTAAACCGTTGTACCTAGCGAAGCGGTCAGGTGCACCATTACAATTTAAACTGAATACAGTGTATACGTGACATGCGGAAATAGCTCAGTGGTAGAGCGTCGCCTTGCCAAGGCGAAGGTCGCGGGTTCGACCCCCGTTTTCCGCTCCATCGTATGCCGGGGTGGTGGAATTGGCAGACACACAGGACTTAAAATCCTGCGGTTGGTGACAATCGTGCCGGTTCAAGTCCGGCCCTCGGCACCATTATAAGGATGTGCCCTTAGCTCAGCTGGATAGAGCGTTTGACTACGAATCAAAAGGTCGGGAGTTCGAATCTCTCAGGGCACGCCATCTCGGGAAGTGGCTCAGCTTGGTAGAGCACCTGGTTTGGGACCAGGGGGTCGCAGGTTCAAATCCTGTCTTCCCGACCATCTTTTTTCACTCAAGCTCGTTAGAGCTAGGGAGGAAAATAGACTATGGGGCCATAGCTCAGCTGGGAGAGCGCCTGCCTTGCACGCAGGAGGTCAGCGGTTCGATCCCGCTTGGCTCCACCAAAAAAAGTTTTTAAAAAAGTTGTTGACTAGGCATTGTGATTCGTGATAAGATGAATCTTGTCGCTGCTGAGACAGCAACATACTAAATGACATGAAACACATGTTGAATAAGCCAAGCCCATCAAAGGGTGAAGCAAAAAAATGAATCGTCGACTAAAAGCATCACGTCCTGTGATAACGTCGACACTAGCACCTTCTATAAGGAAGGCCTACTAATACTCAACGTCCTGTTGAAACGTAGGCATTTGTGCATACTGCAATTCAGAACCTTGAAAACTGAACAAAGAATAGCCAAGCGTAAAAAAATCTGTTGCTTGCCTTCCTTTCGAGGAAACAAGGAACGGGTCCAATTCTTTTGAATGAACAACGTAATGAGAGCTTATTTCAAGCTATTTCATAAAACTTTTATGGAGAGTTTGATCCTGGCTCAGGACGAAC